>JAICQC010000217.1 GCA_025938055.1 Anaerolineales bacterium
TGCTGCGCGGTCATGCCGCGGCGTATCGCGCGATCCATGAAATCCAGCGAGAAGCGCGCGTTGGCTACGCCCATCACCACCGACCGATGGTCGCCAAACGATCGTGGTCACCGCTGGACGCGTTGATGCGAAAGATCCGTTACGAAGGCGCAAACATGGCATTTCCTTCGGGGATCAGCACCGGGACGATGAGAACGCCGATCGCGAACTTTCGGGTGCCCGAGGCGAAAGGCACGCAGGATTTCCTGGGACTCAATTATTATTCTGTAGACACGGTCAGCTTCCACCCTGGCAAGCATCGAGAACTTTTTACTCATAGCGAATATGCCGAAGATGCCGATGCAAGCGAGCATCGCTTCATTGCCAACATTCCAACCGGCATCTTCGATACCATCAAATGGGCGGTACAGACCTATCCCAACCTGCCGATCCTCATCACGGAGAACGGGGTCAACGATTCGGGTGACGAGTTGCGGCGGCGTTATCTGGCGCAGCACATCCACCAGGTCTGGCGGGCGGTCAATTTCAACTGGCCCGTGAAGGGCTACTTCCATTGGTCGCTGGTGGACAACTTCGAGTGGGACCGCGGCTGGAGTCAGCGCTTCGGTCTCTGGGGGCTGGACGTCGAGACCCAGAAACGGATCAAGCGCCCGAGCGCAGATCTGTACGCCGCCATCTGCAAAGAGAACGGGCTTTCCTCTGAAATGATACAGAAATACTGTCCTGAGGTTTTTGATAAGTTATTTCCCCTATAATCGATGTACAATCTCCGATACATCAATGCAAGCAAAGGAGAGCCGGGCATGGACGTTAAAACACAATACTCAGGATTGGACGAGCTGCTTGCCGTCATTTACGGGAATGACACCCGTCTGAGCACACTGCTGTGTGAGCTCGGGTTTGAAGAAGCTCAGGTGGAGCAGTTGCAGAACGGGCATCTGGAGTCTGTGGTGACCCAGCTTCTGGAAGTCATCCACAAGCGGCTGACCAGTGACTCAGGCAAGGATACCTACTATCAGATCCTCAGCCGACGCTACGGGCTGGATGGGGAGCCACGCCAGCAGCTCTCCGCCATCGCGGAAAAATATGGGTACAGTCCGGAGTACATCCGCCGGTTATTTGAGGAGATCATCCACCGCTGCCAGAGCAAGACCTGGCAGGCGGAACTCAGGAAGAGCCTGAAATACATTGTGATCGATCAGCTTGGCATTATGAATGAACGTCCCTCGTACGATTATGTTGCCGAGAAACTGGAGCGTCTATCCAATTTACGCAATGCAGCCGAATTCACCCGCCTGGACTACGAAACCAAGCGCACACAAATCCTGAAGCAGGTGCAGGCGGAACTGGATATGCTCGATTCAGAATACAAGCCTGTGCTCGAAGCCGCCGAAACGAATATCGCTACGCTTGAAAACGAGATCAAAACTGAGGTACTGTTACACGGTGAAAGCGTTTCTGGTGGAATGTATCGCGCCTCCTATACCCAGGGGCGCATTTCCTGGGACAACGAAGGCATGACGAAGTATGCCGCCTTGCATCCCGATGTGCTCCAGTTCCGCAAGCAGGGACAGCCGATCGTTTCACTGCGAGTGGTGAATAAAGATTGAATCTTCCTCCCGAATTCATCTCCAACGTTAAAAACGTATATCTGGAAGATGGTCGTGCATTCTTGGATGCATTACCGGATTCGATTGCTGAAGCCTCAGCTCGCTGGATGTTGACGAATGTTGAACCTTCACAAAATCTTTCCTACAATTTTGTCGCGTTTGCCAATCGCGGGGATGTTCAAGTTGTACTCAAAATTGGTTTGCCGAATCGTGAAACGAAAAGTGAGATGGCGGCATTACGTCTCTTCAACGGAGAAGGTGCCTGCCGGTTGCTCGATTACGATGAAGAGAAATACTGGATGCTGCTCGAACGATTGAATCCCGGTGTGATGCTCTCCACTCTGGAAGATGATGAAGAAGCGACCCATATCGCTGCTGAAGTGATGCAAAAGGTTTGGAGATCTTTGGAGTCTGACAGCTTGCTGGCGTATTCGCAGGAGCAAGTGTCGTCACGGCGCCACGGCGACGCTCCTGCACTCCAAAGTTTTATTCGGCTTTCTGATTGGTTCGATGGATTGAAAAGACTGCGCGCAATGTTCGACGGCGGGACTGGTCCGCTCAACGAGAACCTGGTTGAGAGAGTGGACCAGTCAGTAAGAGAATTCTTTGCCGAGAATCATCATCCCGTCCTCATGCATGGAGATTTCCATCACTTCAATATCCTGTCGTCCGAGCGCGGCTGGTTGATCATCGACCCGAAGGGAGTGATTGGTCCGGCGTGTTACGAAGTAGGACCGCTTCTGATGAATCCATGGGGTGACTTGTTGAGCGGCAAGAACTACCGTCAGATGACGAAGCGGCGGATCGAGATCCTCCATGAACGGTTGGGGTTCGAGCGTGAGCGCATTCGGGAGTGGGCACTGGCACACGCGATCCTTTCGGCATGGTGGAGTATCGAGGACAACACCGGCTGGGAGTATTCGCTGGCATTTGCCGAGATGATCGCCGACCTGGAACTAAAATAGTACAGCCTCTTAAACGAGAGGCTGTATGTTTCTGCGACGACGGCGTTATCTGCCGATCAGGGTGAATATGGCGACGCCAAGGGCCAGCAGTGCCAAGATGATGGCCGGTATTGCCAGGCCAAACGCCTGCAAACCGTACAAAAGAAAGAACAGGATTAGACACCAGGTGGCGATCGAATTGGGCATTCTCATTTCATTCTCCTTTGGGAAAATCAGCGCAAGACTCCACGAGTCTGCTACTTAAATTAACACAGTCCCGACAGGCAAGTTCCGCAGGTTGTGTTTCCCGTTCAGAGTGTCATAAAGGACGGGCTCAAAAAGCATTCCCCACGGAGAAAAATAAAGAGTTTTCTCCGCGCTCTCGGTGGTGAATTCCGAAAAAACCCACAAAACTAGACACTCTCACCCCATTTGAGGACTGATCGCGTGATTGCAGAATGGTAGAATGGGCGTCTATGGCTGTTACTACTCCTGCTGAATTTTCGATGCAACGCCAGCATCTTTCTGACCGCACGAATCCCATCCGCTGGGTCTGGTCGCATGCGCGCCGTCACTGGTGGATCATGATCATGATGGTGATCGGCGCGGTGGGCAACGCGGGGCTTGCCGCGGTGGTTCCCGTGCTCACCGGCGATGCGTTCAACGCCATGCTACAGCCTGTGCCCGATACCAGCGTGCTGATCCCCCTGGCGCTGACCATCGGCATCTCACAGGTCATCCGCGGCGCGCTTCAATTGGGACGCAACTTTGGCGCGGAACTTCTTGCCCAAAAAATGGAGCGGGACGTGCGGGATGAGTTGTATCTCTCCCTGCTTGCAAAGAGCATGACCTTTCACAACCTGCAGCCGGTGGGTGATACGATGGCGCGTTCCACCAATGACGTCCGCGAAGTCAACTATATGTTCAGCCCGGGGCTCAACCTTGTGGTGGGATCGCTTGTGTTTTTGCTTATGCCCATCTTCGTTGCCGGTCGCTATCACCCTGCGTTGATCATCACACCGGTTGCGTTTCTCCTTTCCTATTTCTTTTTTCTTATTCGCTATTTGAAAACCCTCGCGCCGGTCACCGACGAGGTGCGCGCCCAGTTCGGGGTCATGAACACCCACCTCTCCGAATCGCTCGACGGCGTGGAGATTGTCAAAGGTGCGGCGCAGGAAAACCAGGAGGTGGATCGCTTTGTAATCAATGCCCGGCGCGTGCGCGATGCCTTCGTGCGGCAGGGCGACCTGGAGGGTCGTTACGTGTCAATGCTTCTACTCGGCGCTGCATTTGCCTTTGGCTTGTTCCATTCGCTTTTGCTATTCCGCGGCGGCGCGCTCGATATCGGCGACGTGGTGGCTTATTTTGGATTGCTCCGCCTGCTCGACTTTCCTACCTTCGTTTCGACCTTTGCCTATTCCCAGATTTCACTGGGTATCTCGAGCGCGCGTCGAATTCTGGAACTGATCAACCGTGAAACAGATCTCGACCAGAATGCCCGGGGCTATGCGGATGTAATGAAAGGTGAAGTGGAGTTCCGGGATGTGAGCTTTGCATACTCGCTGAGCAGCATGAATGGCCAGCAGGCTGCACAAGATGACGTTTTGCAAAATGTCGCCTTTAAGGTGTCACCCGGTCAGACTGTTGCCATCGTGGGACAGACCGGGGCAGGAAAAACATCGTTGGTGAAGCTGATCAACCGTACCTACGATGTAACCAGGGGACAGGTCCTGGTGGATGGCGTGGACGTGCGCGACTGGAATCTGGCTGCGCTGCGTTCGCAGGTCTCAATGATCGAGCAGGATATTTTCCTGTTCTCACGCTCGGTCAGCGAGAATATCGCGTTCGGTAAGCCGGAGTCAACACAGCCTGAGGTTGAAATGGCGGCGCGATCTGCACAGGCAGATGACTTCATCCAGACCTTCGACAAGAGTTACGCGACGGTTGTGGGCGAACGCGGCGTCACGCTTTCCGGTGGACAACGCCAGCGGCTCGCCCTCGCCCGCGCCTTCCTGACCGACCCGCATATTTTGATCCTGGACGACTCCACCTCCGCGATCGACTCGGCGACAGAGGACAAGATCCAGCGTGCCATCGCGAACGCGGCGCGCGGCCGGACGACGTTCATCATCACGCACCGCCTGTCGCAGATTCGCTGGGCAGATTTGATCATTGTGCTGCGAAAAGGCAAAATCGCCGCCATCGGCACGCATGATGAATTGATGAAGACATCGGAAGCATATTCGAGGATATTTCGGGAGTAGTCATTAGCATTTAGTTCTTAGCTTTTAGCGATTTGTAACGCCTAGAGGCTACTAACTGACAGCTAATTGCTGAAAGCTCAACTATGGGTTTCTTTGCCGGACTAAACGACGAGAAATATGACCGCCAGTACACAGATCGTGAACTGATGCGGCGCATCTTTGAATATTTCAAGCCACAGAGGGCGCGGCTGATGTGGGTGCTCGCGCTTGTGCTTGTGTTGGCGGGCATCGGCGCAGCACTGCCGGTGGTTGTTGCACGCATGGTGGATCTGCTGGAGGAACAGCCTTCTCTGCAGGCGATCAGCGTGGTGGCAGTGGTGGTTTTGCTGATCGGAGTTGGGCTGTGGGGTGTGAACTGGGCGCGGCGCAGCCTCGTGGTACGCGCGGTGGGAGATGTAGTCCTGGACCTGCGGACGCGCGCCTTTCGGGCGGCAGCGGAGCATGACCTGTCCTTTTATGACCAGTTCTCCTCGGGGCGCATTGTCTCGCGCATTACCTCAGATACCCACGACTTTGGTCAATTGGTGGTCATCATAACGGACGTCGGTGCTCAGATCGTTCAGGCGATCATACTGGGCGTCGTGTTGTTCCGCACTGACCTGAAATTATCCCTGATGCTGATGGTGTTTCTGCCGATCATCTTTGCCATTGCGGGTGCATTCCGAGTGATGGCGCGGCGCGTCACGAAGCGCGGCATGAAGGCGATGGCAGACGTGAACGCGGCGATCAAAGAAACGATTAGCGGCATTTCGATTGCCAAGAACTTCCGTCAGGAAGACAGTATCTTCAAATCGTTCGACGAATCCAACCAGCAGTCCTATCAGGTCAACGTGCAGCGCGGCTTTGTGCTCTCGCTGGTCTTCCCCACCCTCAACGCGCTGGGCGGCATCTTCGTGGCGATCCTGATCTACGTTGGCGGGTTGAGCGCGGCGCAGGGCATCGTCACGGTGGGCGCGTGGTACCTCTTCATCATGAGCCTCGACCAGTTCTTCTTCCCGGTGCTCAATCTCTCCTCATTCTGGGCGCAGATCCAGGCAGGGCTTTCGGCGGCGGAACGCGCCTTCGCGTTGATCGATGCCGACCCGAACGTCGTCCAAACGGATACACGCGATGTACCTGTCCTACATGGAAAGATCCATTTCGACGATATCCAATTCCGCTATGTGGATAATGAACCGGTTCTGGCTGATTTCAACCTGCTCGTCCAGCCCGGGGAGACTCTCGCGCTGGTGGGACACACCGGCGCGGGGAAGTCGTCGATTGCGAAGCTGGTGGCGCGCTTCTACGAATATCAGCAGGGACGCCTGTTGATCGACGATCAGGACATCCGCACCTTCGACCTGGCGCAGTACCGCCGCCAGCTGGGAATTGTGTCGCAGGTGCCGTTCCTTTTCTCGGGGACGGTGGCAGATAACATCCGTTATGCCGCGCCGGACGTGAGCGATGAGGACATCCTGACCATGGCGCGCAAGATCGGTGAGGGGGAATGGCTAGAGACGCTCCCGAACGGGATCCAGACCGAGGTTGGCGAACGCGGCGGGCGCCTCTCGATGGGGCAGCGCCAGCTCGTGGCATTGATGCGGGTTCTGATGCAGAAGCCTGCCATCTTCATTCTGGACGAAGCCACTGCCAGCATCGACCCGTTCACCGAGTGGCAGATCCAGCAGGCACTGAACCTGATCCTGAAACATTCGACCAGCATCCTGATCGCGCACCGTCTGTCCACCGTCAAAGCCGCGGACCGCATCGTGGTGATGGAAAAGGGACGCATCATTGAAGAGGGGAATCACAACGGCTTGCTCGAACAGGGCGGGCATTACGCGACGCTCTACAACACCTATTTCCGCCATCAAAGCCTGGCGTATGTGGAAAAGGCACGGGAACTGGTTGGGGATGATTGACTGAGGGAAGCGAGATTTTTCTCATAGGAGATCGTGTTTGTGCCTATTTCAAGGTCGAGAAGGGCATTGCTCCACGTGCAGATACTGTTGGCATTCCTCAGTCGTCAGCGAGCGCGTTACGCGCGATTCCGCCAACGTGAACAGATCCTCAATTCGTGGCAGGTAGACCTGGGTCTCGCCGGTAATCATGGACAGGATGAGGCGCCTGCTATCCGGCGTAAAGCTGGCTCGAAAGGATCCGCCTGAAGTGGGGATTGTGAGCAATAGCTCGCCACTCTTTGAATCCCAGAACCGCAGTGTATTGTCATTATTTCCCGTCGCAATGAGGTTCCCATCCGGGCTGAAAGCAATTGCCCAGACACTCGCGCCCGCCCCCGACAGGGTCAACAGCTCTTTGCCTGTCTGGATGTCCCAAATTTTTGCCGTGCGATCAAAACTGCCCGACGCAAGACGCGTCCCGTCTGGACTAAAGACTACTCTGCCCGCAAAGTGGGTGTGCCCGGTGAATGTTTTGAGTTCTTTTCCCGTTTCCGCATCCCATAGCTTTACAGAGTTGTCCTGGCTCGTCGTCGCGAGCGATTTTCCATCAGGGCTGAAACTAACAGTAAAGAGCGGAGCCCCATGGCCCTCCAACGTCAGTAATTCTCTTCCGTTGTTCTCAAGATCATAGATCTTTGCCGTATTACCCGGACCAATTGCGGCGAAACGCGTCCCATCGGGGCTGAGCGAAGATGCTCCTATAGGGGACTGTCCAGGCGTCCCTTCTGCTAAGTTGAACTGGAGCAGTTGTTTGCCACTAGCCGTATCGGTGATCGTTGCAACAAGATTGGTCTGATCAATCCCAGCACTCAAAGAACAATCAGGAGTAAAAACCACCGTTCCAAAGACCTGACCCGGTCCGGCAGGATGGGAGGACAATTGCCGCTCGAGCGGAGTCAAGGGATCAGAGAGTTCAACTACACTGGCTGTCTCAGGAAACTGCCAAGAATGAATTTGCACATCGCCTGCTCCCGCAACTGCGGCTGTGTGTAATCTCGTACCCTCGGGCCCAAGACAGTGCCA
>JAICQC010000145.1 GCA_025938055.1 Anaerolineales bacterium
AATGCTGCGCTAACCAGCGTCCCACCCACAATCTATAATCTCAAGACCCTATCGGTTCGCAAAATACTGTTTATCGTAAGGCCGTTATTCCGCCGTTCGAGCTTTATTTGAACAGGCTCTGAACCATCGACTGGATGAAAGAACCTTTCAGGTAGTTAAGCTTATTTCTATGCATCCCTAAGTTATGAGGAAGAAGATGATAGCTACCTCTACCAGGACAGCCTCGAGCACGGAGACGTCGTCGTGCGCGCGATTGCCGATACCTCTTACGCTTCCAAGATGTGGCAGATCATGAAGGAAACTGTGCAGCCGGAAAAGGCCAGCGAAGTTCACGCCAAAGCGTTCTAGCTAACCCCTGAAAGAGCGATGGGGATCAAAGTGGGCAGGAAAGGAGAAGACATGACACCTTCTGTTCGTGGCATCCATCACGTGACTTGCATTGCCGGTGATGCGCAGGAGAACCTGGATTTCTATGTTGAGCTGTTGGGGATGCGTCTTGTCAAGAGGAGTGTGAATCAGGATGATCCGGGCACCTACCACTTGTTCTACGCTGACAACGTGGGTACACCGGGCACTGACTTGACCTTCTTTCCCTGGCCGAAGATGGAGCCAGGTCGTCTCGGAACTGGTTTAACAGTAGAAGTTTCCTTCGCCATCCCGTTGGGCAGCCTGGCGTACTGGAAGGAAAGACTTCAGCAGTTCAGTGTAGAACATGGCGTTCCCGAAACCCGCTTCGGGGAAACGACGTTAGCCTTCAAAGATGTACACGGCCTACCGCTTGCTCTCGTGGAAACGAGTGATGAGCGGCAATTTGTGCCATGGGGGAACAGTCCGGTCTCGCCAGAACACCAGTTACAAGGCATGCATTGTGTACGACTCTGGGAGCGGAACCTTGATCATACAGAGAAAATACTTACCCAACGGATGGGCTTTGTTTTGCTGGGAACAGAAGGTGGCTGGCACCGCTATGGCGTCGAAGTGGGCGGTTCTGGAAAACTGGTCGAAATCAAAGAGCTGCCCGAGGAACGCCGCGGTCAATGGGGAACCGGCGCTGTACACCATGTCGCCTGGCGTGTGAAGGATTCGGAGGAACAAATGTCCGTGCGAGAGGGCATCGCAAATGCCGGGTTGCGCCCTACCCCGCAGATCGATCGATTTTGGTTCAAGTCCGTGTACTACAAAGAGCCTGGTGGAGTCCTTTTCGAGTTGGCGACGGATGGTCCCGGCTTCGATCGTGACGAGGATATGGAACATCTGGGGGAACAGTTGATCCTGCCACCCTGGCTGGAAGCTCAGCGCAGCGAAATCGAGGCCGCGCTGCCGCCGCTGGAGATGCCCATTGGAGTGATCGACAATGGCAAGAACCATGCCCAACAGGACCCTGGCGAGTCACCAGCATCTGCCAGTGCGGTGGGCGAAACGGGCAGCAGTCTGGACGAATCTCTGGAATGGCTCGTGGATGAAGCCGCGCGCGAGAGTTTCCCAGCCAGTGATCCTCCGTGCTGGACCTTAGGGCGTGAGCGGCCTCCAGACGATCCCCGTTAAGGCAAATCAATACGGATGACAATGATACATTAGTTTTCTCGGTGTTCTCAGTGCGCTCCGTGGTGAACCATTTGACAAGCCCACAAAATTGGACACTCCTATCATTTACTCAATCAAGGAGACGAAACAATGTATGCTAGAGTCACGACCATTCAAATTTCACCCTACCGGCTGGATGAGGCCATCGGCGTCCTGAAAGAACAGGTAGTGCCTACCATTCAGCAACAAAACGGTTTTAAAGGTTACCTGTTGTTTGTGGATCGAAGTATGGGGAAAAGTATCAATGTTACATTGTGGGACGAAGAAGCGGACCGTGAAGTCACCGGCTCCAACAGTGCGTATTACAGGGAGGCGATCGGCAAGCTTGTGCCTTTGTTAACGGATGCTCCACTGGTTGAAGACCTGGAACTTGTGATTCAGATCTAAACTCAAGCGGGCACTTGTGCCGCTAGAAAAGGAGACCAGGATGAATTATGATTCTCTTCCTGCATTGGAGATCATCCAGCGCACTGTGGAGTCGGTCAATGCTCGCGGCATTCACGCCGAGCTCGTGAACACAAAAGAAGCCGCCCTGGAACGCGTCAAAGCGCTCATTCCACCCGGCTGTGTAGTGATGACGGGCGGTTCTGTGACGCTTCAACAGATCGGCTTTGAGGAAATATTGATCCGTGGCGATCATCCCTGGCGCAATTTCAAAGCAGATCTGCTCGCGGAAAAAGATCCGGTAAAACAATCTGCCATGCGCCGGGAGGGGACTCTTTCGGAATTCTTTCTGGGCAGTGTGAACGCGCTGGCCGAAACGGGCGAGCTGGTCTTTGCCAGCGGGAGCGGAAGCCAGCTTCCCGCGTATGCTTATACCAGCCGCAATGTGATCTGGGTCGTGGGCGTGCAGAAGATCGTGCCCACACTGGACGACGCTCTGCGGCGGGTACGCGAGTACGTCCTTCCCCTGGAAGATCAGCGCCAGAAGAATCTGGGCAACAAGGCCGGCAGCCGGATCAACAGAATCCTGATCATCGAGGGAGAACCATCCTACCTTCGTCGAAACCTCACACTCCTCCTGGTCGGTCAAGCCCTCGGGTTTTGAGAGCCCCGACAGGTATGGCAGGCAGTACTCCTGGACCAGAATAAGGGTAGACGCCCCTTGCACAGTGGTAGATACAGAAATACGGATCATGCAGTGTTGCATTATCAAGAACAACATCACAGAAACATATTCATCTGTTGATCGGAGATGATTCCTTTGAAAGGAGAAAGAATCTGATCATCGCTGCACGACTTCAGATTCTAAAAGAACTATGGGCAAAGTACGTGTTGTAGGACCAAGGATTGAAGTTGCCGAGGCCAAGGCGATGGTAGATGCAGGCGAGGCAGTGATTTTAGATGTTGTCGCTTCGCATGTGTGGCCAAGTATGACCCGTATCATCCCAGGATCCATCCGTATCCCGCCGGAAGAAGTCGAACAGCGCTACCGGGAGTTACCGCGCGAGAAGACGATTATCGCCTACTGTACCTGACCGGATGAATTTACGAGCGCCCGTGTGGCGGCATTCCTGGAGAAACAAGGGTATCGTGCCTTCGCCTTGATAGCTGGTTACATGGCATGGTACAAAGCAGGATACCCAATCGAGCGTAAAGAGGCGACTGCGGCGTTGCCTGTGGAAGCCTTGTGTCCTGAGTGCGGGGAGCCGGTGGAGACGCATCCAAACCATTGAGATCGTCGAGATCTACTTATGATGTTCGCGTTCGTATTCCTCCGCCTCCGCCTTGTTCTTATGGATGGTTCCATCCGGGTGCTCGGGCGGCGTGTAAACTGTGTATAGCTTCAGCGGTTCTGTGGAGGACGTGTTGATGACGTTATGCTCCGCGCCAGCCGGGATGACAATGGCCGACCCGTCTGCCAGGGTATATTCCTGCCCGTCGAGGATGGCTTTGCCTTCGCCGGACTCCACACGGATGAATTGGTCCGTATCCGGATGGGTTTCCTGGCCGATGTCCTCCCCCGGTTTCAGAGCCATGACGACCAGCTGGCTGTGCGGTCCTGTGAATAGAACCTCGCGGAAGTTGTTGTTCTCCAGGCTCTTCTTTTCAATATCGGTGTGATATCCAGACATTTGGTTTTTCCTTTCTGATTCTTCGACTATCGCGCAAATCATTTGACACATTGTAGCCAGAGGTGAGATTGCTTCGTCGCAATATCAGATCTGGTCATGATCTTCGTTCCCGTTCATCTTTGCACCTCCGTTCCTTTCCTCAACCGGGCTGCCCCTCAGAAGTATTCCCCTCCTCCGAACTCTTTGCCTCCGAGGCATCCTTGCCCTGTCCCACCAACCATGTGCGCGCGTCTGTAGCAGCCTTCGTAGTGGACTGCCAGATGACCGACTCCGCCGCATACGCATGGACGGGGCCCATCAGTTTGATCCTCCCCGAGCGCACCACCTGCTCGTAGGCTGCCTCGCTCATGCCGGAGAGGTATAGCCGTCCGCCCACCGCCTTGAGCTTCTCCGCATAATCCGAGAACACATCGAGCAGTGTCGCGCCCAGGCTATTGTAGCCTCGCATCCGCAGGATGACGACCGGACTCTGTGTGCCCTCCGGGGAGGGCAGTTGCCGTTCAAGGGTGCGGGCGCCTGCATAAAAGAGATGACCATAAATGTCCAGCACGGTCACTTCATGGCTCGTCAACTGTTTCGGCGCTTTGTGCTCTTCGATTAGACCGTCAGGCCTCTTCACCAATTTCACCAGCGAGACGTCCCTCGAGGAGTGGTTGATGTAGAGCAAGGCCGAGAGCAGCACACCCAGCCCCACGGCCAGCTGGATCGGCAGAATCAAGGTGGAAGCGAATGTGACGATGGCTGCGAGGCGTGAGGTCCAGCCGGTGCTCCAAACCGAGGAGATATCGGAGGGCTTGAGGCTGCGAAAACCGGCCAGGATGAGCAGCGCCCCCAGCGCGGGCATGGCAATATAGGAGACGATCCCGACGAAGAGCAGCACGATCATCAGCATCCATACCCCGGAGAAGACGAGCGCCCAGCGTGTGCGCGCCCCGGCCACGAGCGCGAACGCCGTCGAGCTCAGTGCACCGCCCACTGGCAACCCGCGGAAGAAACCCGCGGCGATGTTTGCGAGGCCCTGCGCCACGAAATCGCGTGAGATGCTTCGATTCGATCCGTCCGGGTTGGGTACGCTCTGGCTGACGCCCGCCCCCTGCACCAGAATAATCAAAGCGATGGATAGCGCGCCCGTGACCAGACTTGGCATCTCCGAGAGAGATGGCAGAAAAGGCAGCGGAATGCCGCGCGGGATCGCGCCAATGTCCCGCACGATCTCCACACTCTCCAGTTGGAACAGCAGCACGATGAGGGAGGGAATGGCGATGGCGACGATACTGGCAAGGTGACCCACCCAGGTGCGGGACAGGAAAACTGCAAGGATCAAGGTGAGTATCGCGAGAAAAAGTGACGCCAGATTAATCTCGCCTACATGGAGCAGCAGATCCAGGGCCTGGGTAAGTTTATTGCTTCCGGTTGTGGCGTAGCCCGCGGCAGTAGGCAACTGGCTCAGGATGAGCAGCATCGCCAGTCCTGCCAGAAAACCGGTCATGACAGAGTAGGAAACAAAGCGCGTGAGCTGGCCCAGCTTGAGCCAGCCGAAGACAACCTGGAAAACACCGATCAGAATCACCAGGGTAAAAAGTGCTGCCTCACGGCCTTCGGCGGGGACGCCTGCCAGTGACTGTCCTGCCGCCAGCGACGCGGCGCTGGTGGTTACAACCATCATGAGCTGGGTGCTGGAGAACAGTCCTCCAACGATCGGACCGAAGATCCCTGCGTAGAGTCCATACACCGGATTGACACCGATCAGCAGGCTGTCTGCCATGCCCTCGGGCACTTGGCCGATCGCACTGGTGAGTCCCGCCAACACGTCTTGCCTCAGCTTTGCGGGGCGAGGGACATGCTGCTCCAGGTAATTTGCAACTGCTTCGCGCAGCTGGCTTAACCCGGGTTGTTCGATCTCAGGTTCCAGGGAATATTTGGGAGGGGCATCCATGCGATAATAGACTCTGTTCTTCTCCGGCCTCACGCGCCGCTGTCTGGTGATTCATCGACCGGGGAGGACTCTTCGTTCTGACTGACCAACCACTCTCGTGCATCAGCGACGGCTGCCTGTGTGGATTCCCCGCGCAGGGGAGTGGCGCTGTACGTATGCACATTGCCTGTCTGACCGAGCTTGCCGGCACGTTCCAGTTGTGCAGATGCCAGCTCGCTCATTCCGCTCAGGTAGAGCCGTCCATTCACATCCTTGAGCTTACGCGCGTAACTGGTCAGCACATCGATCAGCGTGACGCCGACTTTGGTGTGACCTCGCAGGCGCAGAACGACCACCGGATTCCTCGCGCCCAGCGGCGAAGGCAGCACTTGCCCTAGCGTCTGCGCACTGGCATAGAAGAGAGGTCCGTAGATATCCAGGACGGTGACCTGGTTATCCTCCAAGTGCTTCGGGTGCTTGCGCTCTTCGATCGTCCCATCGTAGTGTCGGACCAGCTCGACCACCGAGAGATCGGCCGAAGATTGAAACAGATAGAGCAACGCGGACAGTATCATGCCAATGAAAACGGCGGCATCGATCGGCAACGTAAGTGTCGCAAGGAGGGTGGTGATGCTCGCCAGGCGAGGCGGCCAGCCCGTCTGCCAGATCTGAATCCAGTCCTGCGGCTTGATCGTCTGAATCCCTGCCTGGATGAGCAGCGCTCCCAGGGCTGGCATGGCGACATAGGCGATCAAACCTGGGGCGAGCAACACAATGATCGCCATCCAGATGCCCGCCAGAATGGCTGCCCAGCGTGTGCCTGCGCCGCCAATGACGCTCAATGCAGTCCCGCTCAAGGAACCGCCCACAGGCAGGCCGCGGAACAACCCCGAGGCGAGATTCGCCACTCCCTGTGCGATGATATCTCGTGACGTGCGGCGCGGCGCGGCGTCCGGGTTGGGTACACTCTGGCTGACGCCAGCGCTCTGCACGATGACGATGAGCGAGACAGCCAGAGCACCTACCACGATGTCTGGAGTCAGGTCGGCCAGGGAAGGCCAGAAAATTGGGGGGAAACCGGGTGTGATCTCGCCGAAATTACGCGCTGTCGGGACCGAATCCCAGCGGAAGGCCCCGACCAGCAAGGAGGGGATCATGATCGCGACCAGAGAACTAAAGTTGCCCACCGGCGTGCGAGACAGGACGATAAGCAGGATCAGGGCGAGGAGCCCGGTCATGAATGTGAAGAGGTCAAGCTGCCTGATGTTCGCGATCACATCAATGGCCTGAGAAAGCTTGTTTGCACCGGCTGCTTCAATCCCTGTAACCGTCGGGAACTGGCTGAGCACCATCAGCCCGGCCACACCTGTGAGAAAACCTGTCATTACGGAATAGGAGACAAAACGAGTGAGCTGCCCGGCACGAACCAGTCCCAGCACGATTTGAAAGACGCCGATGAGAACCACCATCAGGAACAGCGACCGGTCACGCTGGTCGCCGGTCAGGCCCGTGAGAGCCTGGTTGGCGGCCAGGGCCGCCGCGCTGGTGCTATTGATGATCATGAGCTGCGTGCTGGTAAACAGGGCTCCCACGATCGGCCCGAGCATGCTGGCGTACAAGCCATACACCGGGTTGACCCCCGCCAGAATGCCATTTGCCATCCCGTCCGGCGCGCTTCCCAGTGTGCTATTCAGCCCGGCCAGCCCATCCTGGAGGATGGTTCTGCGTCCTGGAAGCCGCTTGCTGGCAACATTGGCGACTGCCTCCCGGAGCCCGCTCAGCCCGGGCTGTTCGATCTCGGGCTGTACGTTAGATGTTTCTTTTGCTTGCATCTATAGCCTCGGTGCTTGCCGAAGGAACGGGCGCAGGGGATTTTTCATTAACCAGCGTTTCCTGTTCAGCTCTTTTCCCGAATCGCCCCGCGATGGGCAGTACCATGATCATAGCCACTACCCCTGCCGCTGCCAGGAACACTAATACATTCGGGCGATCGGCGAAACTGCCGGTGGCAACGACGAGAGCTGCCGCCAGGTTGCGCTGGCCGCTCGCCAGGGACAATGTTTTCTGGGTAGGCGTGTCTGGCCCTCCCAAAAGATAGCCTGCGACCATCGCAATAGCAAGCAGTATGATCGTGGAAATGATAGAGCCGGTACCTAAAAGGTTAAATACATTTCCGAGATTGCCACCTAACATCAATACGAGCATCAAGGTCAGGCTGACATTGGCGATCTGCCCGAGGGTAGGCAGCAACACATCAGCTTCATCCTTGGAGATGTAGTCCACGATCAACCCCAGTATCAGGGGCAGCAGGATCTGGATGGACAGAGGACGAATGATGCTCATTGGATCTATTGCGACGCCTGGCAAGACAAGAGGCAACACAAGAGGCAGGTAGATGACAGTGGCCACGACCAAGAGAGCGGTCGAAGCAACGGCGAACGGGATATTGGCTTTCGCAATTTGCGCCAGCTTGGGTACCAGTGGCGCTCCCGCGACCGCGCTGATCAGGATCAATCCGATGCGTAGATCCGTCTCCAGCCTGAACAGGCTTGCAAGCAGGAGAGCGGCCACGGGGACAATTGCGAAATTCACCAGCAAGGTCATACCGAGCAGACGCAGATTCCGAAGTGGCGCGAGAATTTGTGAAATCGTCAGCCGCAAGCCAAAAGAAAACATGCTGGTGACAACGAACGTCATGGTGAAGAGATTCGCTAAGGTAGCAATTAGCTCAGACATAGGTCAATACTTTCCTGGCGCCGATTATGTGCACCACAATATACAAACTTGCTCACCTGCCTATTTCCCTGTGACCGCCAGAGCGCGAACAGAGGGCATAGAGCCCATCCAGCGCCGAACCCTTGATGCTGGCCTGTGTACCGTCACTGCAACTCGATACGCACGGTCTGGACTCCATCTTCCACGGAAACATGGACGATGCGCGGCTCGGTCGGGCGCGGAATCACACTAATGCCGCCATTGCGTTCGAGATACGCCAGTTGCACGCGTTCGGGCTCGGTCACATGACTCTCTATCCGTAATGCCTCTTCCAGATCTTTGGCGGACACGCTCGTTTGCCGTAATCCTTTTTCCTGAACATCTCCATCCTTGATCAACAGGACGGGGTTGCCTTTCACCAGCGTCCCGAACCAATCGGAAGAATAGGCGATGGCCGCGATCAGCCAGTGCAGCCCCACCAGGATCACGCCAGCCGCGATAGTCGGCAGAAAGGGAGCCGAGCCGTTGATCGCCCGGCTCATGATGGAACCCAGCATGATGGCTACAATGGCATCGAATGCTGTTGCCTGGCTGAGAAAGCGCTTGCTGCCAAGCCGCACGATGGCGAGTGTCGCAGCATAGATCAGGATCGTCCGAAACGACATTTGGATGGCGTTCACATCTTGCACGTCGATCCTCAGGCCGAGCAGATCTTCAAGCATTGTTATTGCTCCGTTTCTCTGTATTTCACCTCGCGCGTGCCGAACATGTCCAGATCAAAAGGTGGACGGTCTTCGCCGATCTCGTGCTCGACCAGCGCGTGCAGCTTTTTGAGCATGCGCTCGACCAGTGCCGGATCATAGTCCGAATGGTCACGGTCGCCGATGTTTTTCAGCTCGCCGGGGTCATTCACAAGATCATACAGGCCGACGTCGCCGGTCGCGTACAATTCTTCCAGCGTAGAGGGGTTGCCATACTCATTCGGGCTGAACCAGCGCACCAGCTTATACTGCCCGTCGACGACGCAGCGGAAGAATGTGCGCCTGCTGAAGTCAGGGGCGCCGTACTCCCTGCCAACTGCCTTAATTCGCTCATCGGCGTCGGTGAACTCATTGCCGGGTGACAGATCCATCGTGCTTAACGCCGCGAACGCGCCGGTCTGCGCATATTCCAGGTCCAGGCTTTGCAACAAGTCGCTGCAATAGAGCGCTCCATCACCGGGAGCGTTCACCGTTCCGCGTGGACCAGCCTGATCCGGATGGAGCAGCACCGACTTCAGGCTGCGACCTTTTAGCTGGGGGTAGCGTGTACGAATCTCCTCTTCACTGAGTCCTGCAAACGTCAGCAGGGTGGGCGCCAGGTCGAGGTGAGAGCCGATGGCCGCTGTTCGTTCACCTCGGGGTCCACCCGGTATGCAGGCGGTCAGGTTGACGATTGCGGCCTCATCGAACGCAATGGCCCCTTTCTGCTGAAGCCGATGCGCACCATTCATCTCCCCGTGGTCGCCGGTGAAAATGACGATGGTGTTCTCCCACAAGTTCTGGCGATCAAGAGCGTCCAGCACTTTCAGGAACTGCGCGTCGACCAGGCGCATGCAGTTGACGAGATAATTACGGCGCTTGATCCAAAGATCCGGGCGGTCCTGCGGAACGTGACCATACGTCGCATCTACGCCTTTGCTGTACGCTGCTACGCCGTTCGGGTGCTGCGTGAGATCATCGTCAAAATTGTCCGGCAGACCAACGTCCCACTCGTGATCAAACCAGCCAAGCCTCTGCTGGGGAGTCTTCAGGGGTCCCATCCCTCCAGGAGGCATTTCAATCGGGTCGGGCAGGTAGAACATGATATCGTGGGGGTTCACGAGACTGCACACCAGCAGCCAGGGCTGAT
>JAICQC010000075.1 GCA_025938055.1 Anaerolineales bacterium
CGGTAGCGCTCGAGGAAAGTACCCATACGCATCATGGTGACCATTTTCTCCACGTGATAGAATGCCCCGGCTTACACATGAACACAAAAGCAATCGTTAAAGCCCTGTTCGCAGTGACTGTTTGGGGAGCATCTTTCGTTGCGACGAAAGTTGCCTTGCAGTACGTTGCACCAACCACTGTGGTCTGGCTGCGTTTTGCAATGGGCGTCGTCATACTGGGCTTGGCTGTTGGGTTAAGCAAACAGTTTGCGCTCCCGGCGGGAAAGGATTGGGGGTATTTTGCCCTCCTGGGTTTTCTGGGAATTACGTTCCATCAGTGGCTGCAATCCACGGGGCTGGTCACAGCCCAGGCAACGACCACAGCCTGGATCATTACGAGTACACCGATATTTATCGCATTATTGGGGCTTATTATTTTAAGAGAACGCCTGGCATGGGAGCAGATAGCGGGTATTATTTTGGCTACCGTTGGCGTTTTACTCGTCGTTACAAAAGGCGATCTCTCGTCTCTTACAGCCGGTCGCTTCGGTACAACAGGTGATATTCTGGTACTCATCAGCGCGCCCAACTGGGCTGTCTTTTCGACGCTATCCCGACCGGGTCTCAAAAAGCATTCCTCAACGCTGATGATGTTTTATGTCATGAGTTTTGGCTGGCTGTTTACATCCATACTCTTTTTTGCAGGCTCGGGAGCCCGTCAGTTTACCGCAATACCCTGGGATGGCTGGCTCGCCATTGCCTTCCTGGGTATTTTCTGTTCAGGCATCGCCTACATCTTTTGGTATGACGCCTTAAAGGTTTTGCCGGTTGCGCAAACGGGCGCGTTTCTCTATCTGGAGCCGGTTATTACAGTGATTGTTGCCGCGCTCATACTTGGCGAGGCAATATTGCTGGCAACGCTTCTTGGGGGAATCACGATCCTCGTTGGTGTATGGCTGGTGAATCGCCGCAGCCAGGCTGTATCGGTTGTCGAAGAGACAGCTACCCCCTAAATAACATCAGGCAGAATATGTATCTCTGATTAGCCCCAACATAGGTCGTTGCCCCATTGGGGCTGCCCACGCGCCGAGCGGATATTCATTTCACAAAATTTATGTCACTTTTCATTTGGCTTACAGAAAAGTGGGAGTATAATGGAGTCACCATATTCCCACGAAACGGAGGAAAGTATCATGGCAAGAGTAGCATTCGAAAATGTCGTCAAAAAGTATGGCGACGTGACCGCTGTCAACAACCTGAACATCGATGTTGCTGACAAAGAGTTCCTTGTGCTCGTCGGTCCTTCCGGCTGCGGCAAGACGACCGCTTTGCGTTGTCTCGCTGGACTGGAGGAAATCACGAGCGGGGATATTAAGATTGGGGAACGTGTAGTGAACGATGTCGCCCCGAAGGATCGTGACATTGCCATGGTCTTTCAATCCTACGCCCTCTACCCCCACCTTTCTGTGTACGACAATATGGCATTTGGCTTGAAGCTGCGCAAGGTACCGAAGGAGGAGATCAAGCGCCGCGTGGGCGAAGCGGCAGATATCCTTGGCATTCGGGAACTGCTCGATCGCAAGCCGCGCCAGCTTTCAGGTGGTCAGCGCCAGCGCGTGGCAGTGGGACGTGCCATCGTGCGCGAGCCGAAGGTCTTCCTCTTCGATGAGCCGCTCTCGAACCTGGATGCGAAACTGCGCGTGGCAATGCGCGCCGAGATCAGCAAACTGCACCAGCGCCTGCAGACCACGTTCATTTACGTGACCCACGACCAGATCGAAGCCATGACCATGGCAACTCGCATCGCAGTCATCAACAAGGGCGTTTTGCAGCAGCTCGATACTCCACAGAATCTCTATGATCACCCCAACAACCTTTTTGTCGCTGGTTTCATCGGCTCCCCCGCCATGAACTTCTTCCCCGGAAAACTCCGCAAGGATAACGGCAAGCTGGTTGTGGACACAGGCGATTTTACAGTGTCCATTCCACCAAAATTCTCCAAACCATATGAGACCCATGCCGGCAAGGATATTATCTTTGGCATTCGCCCGGAGAATATTCATGATGCTGACTTCGTCCCACCCAATATCGACGCCGAGAAAGTGGCTGTGAAAGTGGATGTGACTGAATTGATGGGCAACGAGATATTCCTTTATCTGGTTAGCGGGAAGAATACCTTCGTCTCCCGCGTCGACCCCCGCTCGAAGCTGCGCGTGGGCGAACAGGCTTCTGTGGCATTTGACATGGACTCCATCCACGTCTTCGATGCCGCCACCGAAGAAGCGATCCGATAACATCATTTGCATCGATCTGGACAGGCATGACCGTTGGTCATGCCTGTTTTTTTCGAAGTTCTAAAATACTACTTTGTTAAAACTCTTGATAATATTAGGCTTTATTGCTATCATGGGCAGGCTAGTTTCGCCGAGCAAACACCTAAGGTGCAGATTTGTCAGCATTCTACTGGCTTCCCATCAATCACGCCGAGCGGCGTGTTAGGAATTTTAACAAACACGCTGCGGTGGATCTTATTCGCTTTGCAGATCAAGGGATTTCCCGGGCAGATCTGGCAGACAAAATGGGGTTAACCAGGGCTGCCGTTACCGTAATCATCAATGACCTTATTTCGAATGGCATCATCCTGAATACAGAGAGTCGCTCCACGGCAAGCGGACGACCGCCCGTTGAACTGGAGATCAACCCGAAGCAGGGGCTGGTCGCGGCTGTGGATATGGGCGCTATGCACTTGAGCGTTGCGCTGGGCGATTTTTCGGCACGCATTTTGGAGGAAATCGAAGTCCCTTTCCGGGTCGACAGAGGACCTCAGGAAAGCCTTCAGGAGGTAGGTCTGGTTCTGAAGGAACTTTTACAGAAACGAGGTCTTTCCACGCAAGACCTGGCTGCGATCGGCATTGGCGTGCCGGGACCCGTGATCGCGGAAAAGGGCATGGTGATGGCACCTCCGATCATGCCGGGCTGGGACCGCTTCCCGATTCGCGCTACACTCGAGAACCAATGGGGCACATCGGTCACGTTGAACAACGACGCCGAGCTGGGTGCCCTGGGTGAATGGGCATATGGCGCCGGGCGCGGCGAAAAGAATCTGGCGTTTATTAAAGTGGGGAGCGGCATTGGCGCAGGTCTGATCATCAATCAACAAATCTACGGCGGTACGACGGGCTCAGCGGGAGAGATCGGTCATTTAACGGTCGATGAAAACGGTCCGCGTTGCGCGTGCGGCAATCTTGGCTGCCTGGAAGCGTTTGCAGGTGGGCATGCCATCGCCGCGCAGGCGCGGAAACTGGTCGCTTCCGGCAAGCGGACTCTGCTCTCAGAAAAAGACCCGTCTGCCCTCACGGCGCGCGATGTCGCGGAGGCAGCCCGCCGGGGGGATTTGCCTGCTCAGGAGATCATCAAACGCTCCGGCACTTTTATTGGCATCGCGATCGCCGGTCTCATTAACTTGTTCAACCCGAGTACAGTGATCATTGGAGGCGGCGTCGCCCAGGTCGGCGATTTGCTGACAACACCCATTCGTCAGGCTGTGCACGAACGATCGCTGCGAGCCTCCGAGCACAGCGTCCGCATTACAACCGCGATGCTGGGTCGTCGTTCCTCATTAATAGGTGCGCTCGTCCAGGCGATCAATATCGCCATTCATGCCATGATCGAGCGCAGAACGCAGCTCCAAAAGCACGCCGCGCCCTCTTTGCAAATGGAAGACATCCCGGAATCAAATTTATGATGAATGGAGGTGATTGCCTACAGGCTCCAAAAAATATATAATGAGATCTACCCACATTGCCGAATGTAAAAACCCAATATTATCCTAATCAGGAGAAGAGAAATATGAAAACCAAATTATCACTGCTTTTCGGTTTGTTGGTGATCGCCAGCATGGTGCTAGCCGCCTGTGGTGGTGCTCCCGCAACCGAAGCACCCGCTGTGACTGAGGCTCCCGTTCAGACAGAAGCCCCGGTAGCAACTGAAGAACCTGCTGCAACCGAACCGCCCGCTGCCGAACCGGCTGGCACGCTTCGCATCTGGGCAGATGACACACGCGCCCCGATCCTTCAGGATCTGGCAGATGAAGTACTCGCCGCCTACAACCTCGAACTCGTTGTCGAGTTGAAGTCCGCCATTCGCGATGACTTCCAGGTTGCCGCGCCGCTTGGTGAGGGTCCCGACATCATCGTGATCGCCCATGACCAGGCTGGCACACTGGTGGAAAACGGCTTACTGGCTCCGGTTGACCTTGGTGACAAGGCCGCCGATTTCGCGCCACGAGCCCTGGACGCCTGCACCTTCGATGGTGTTCTATACTGTCTGCCATACGCAACGGAAAACCTGGCATTCTTCTACAACACCGATCTGGTGGAAACACCCCCGACCACCTGGGAGGAAGTAGTTTCCATCGGTGAAGAACTCAAAGCCGCGGGTGAGGTGGATTACATCATGGCTGTCACCGGCACCACCTACGACGTCTATCCGCTCTTTACCTCGTTTGGCGGATTCATCTTCGACCAGGATGACCAGGGAAACTGGAATCCCGAGGAGCTTGGTGTGGACAGCGAAGGCATGATCCAGGGTGCGCAGTGGCTGGCTGAGAACGTTGCCAATGGCAACCTGCCTGCCGACTGGGACTGGGCGAACAACCATGCCCTGTTCGAAACTGGCGCAGTCCCGTTCATCATGGCTGGACCTTGGGCACTGCAGCGCATCCGTGATTCAGGTGTGCCTTATGCGATTACGAACTTCCCCAGTGGTGGTGTTCCCTTTGCTGGTACGCAGGGCTTCTTCATCAATGCCCAGAGCGAAAATGTCCTGCTGGCGCAAGCTTTCCTGAACGAATTCATTGCCACCGAAGAAGTCATGCTCCAACTCTATGAAGTTGGTGGACGCCCGCCTGCCTACCTGCCCGCGCTTGAGCAGATCGACGACCCCGATATCAAAGCCTTCGCGGAAGCCGGTGAAAACGCCGTCATGATGCCTGCCATCCCCGCAATGGGCTCCGTCTGGGGCAGCTGGAACGATGCGGTCGTGCTGGCGCGCGACGCGCAGCAGGATCCCGAAACTGCCCTTCAGGAAGCTGGGCAGAAGATTCGCGACTTGATCTCCAACCCGCTGACCGGCATGGTCAATGTGCCCGGTTCCTACCAGGATGAAGCAGGCTGTGACGCCGAATGGGATCCGGCTTGTGCTGCCACGGCGATGACTCAGGGTGAAGACGGCCTCTGGCACAGCGGTCCATTCGAGCTGGTTGCCGGTGATTACGAAGCCAAGGTCGCGCTCGATGGCTCGTGGACGACCAACTATGGTATTGACGGCGTAGCCGAAGGTGAAAACTACACATTCGCACTGGCTGCCGATGGCACCGTGGAATTTGTGTACGACCCCGAAACCCATTTGCTTGAGATCGTTACGCAATAAACACGTAAGCTAACCAGGAAGGCTGAGGAGCATCGTACGCTCCTCAGCCTTCCTCATAATTGCAGACCCCGAAGGTGCTGTGTAGAGAGACGACCACAGGGGCTGGGAATGAGGAGAATGTCATGACCGGACTCGCAGCCGCAACTCCCCGTACCAAAAGCTCGCTCGCGCCGGATGAGACGCCACTGTCGAAACTCATCCGCTTCGTCCTGATCGGCGTATTCGATGCAGCCGCCATCTGGTTCATCCAGAATGCCATCAGCAGGGGCTTCGATCAGCTTGCCATCACGCTGAGCGTAATCGTGGTCATGCTGAACGTGATCTTCCTGCTGCCCCGCGCATATCCTTTCCGCTGGATGGCCGTAGGATTGAGTTTTCTCATCCTGTTTGTCATCTATCCCATTATTTTTACGATCTATGTGGCGTTTACGAACTACGGCGATGGACATCTCCTCACCAAGGAACAGGCGATTCCTCTCATAGAAAGAGCTACGTATCTCCCGGAGACTGGAAGGTCTTTCTCCTGGACAGCGTTCAAATCTCCCGAGGGAGAGTATGCGCTCTGGCTTGTGAGCCCGGAGGGCGAAACGTTTCTTGCTAAACCTGGCGAAGAGGTCCTCCCGGCGCAACCTGGAGACCCCGGTATTGGTGAACCAGATGCGCGTGGAATCCCTGCCTCGATCGAAGGCTATCAGCGATTAAACACCTTATTAGCTGCCACCGACCAGGAGCTCCCCAATATTAAGTTTGGCGCGGAGGGCAGCCGGACCATTCAGATCAGTTCCCCCAGCACGGCTTCCCAACTGGAAGTCCGTTTTAAGTATGATCCAGCCACCGACACGGTGATCGACCAATCCAACGGGGATGTCTACAACAACGTAAACGGCACATTCACCACGCGGGACGGCAAAACGATCCGTCCAGGCTTTCGAGCCAATGTCGGTCTCAAGAACTTCACGGACTTCGCCACCAGCCCCGCCCTGCGCGGACCGCTGGTGCGCATCATGACGTGGAACTTCGTCTTCCCCACGCTGAGTGTTCTGTCCACATTTGCGCTGGGACTTGCCATTGCCATCATGTTCAATGACAAGGATTTCCCGCTCAAGAAACTTATCCGCTCGCTTCTACTTATCCCGTACACCATCCCGGGTCTGATCAGCATCATTATGTGGCGCGGCATGCTGAACTCGGAGTTCGGCGTGATCAACCGCTTCCTGGAAAACTTCGTTGCCAACGCCCCGCGCTGGACGACGGAACCCTTCTGGGCGCAGACTGCCATCCTGCTCGTCAACCTGTGGCTCGGGTATCCCTATTTCATGCTGGTGGCGAGCGGCGCGTTGCAGTCCATCCCATCAGATATTTACGAAGCCGCGATGATTGACGGAGCAACCGGCTGGGCAAGATTCCGCCGCATCACGCTGCCGCTGCTTCTGGTGGCGGTCGGACCGCTTTTGATCGCATCCTTCGTGTTCAACTTCAACAACTTCAACCTGATCTATCTATTTATTGCGGGCGGTCCACCGATCGTCGGCGCATCCACCCAGGCAGGTCACACGGACATCCTGATCAGTTACGTATATAAGCTTGCCTTTGAGAGCGGTGGGCGCGGCGTGCAATACGGTTTGGCGTCCGCCATTTCGATCATCGTATTCTTCATCGTGGGGACGATCACATTGCTCCAATATCGCTTTACCAACATGTGGGAGGAGGTGAGTGAAAATGTCTAGCATGGCACAAACTTATCAAACACTGCGTTCCTCACAAAAGTTCATGAAGCGCTTCAGTGTTGTGGTGCGATTGATCATCGCGCTATTCCTGATCATCTTTGCCATCTTCCCTGTGCTATGGATCATCTCCGCTTCCTTCAGCGGCACACAGTCCCTCTCCACCCAGACCCTCATTCCCGCCCGCCCCAGCCTGGTCAATTACGAGAGGTTGTTCGGGCTGGACCCGAACTATACTTTTGGAGACCTGGTCTATCAGAAATGGATCTTCAATTCAGTGAAGATCTCCACGATCTCCACGATCCTGAGCCTGGCAATTACGACCATGGCAGCCTATGCCTTCTCGCGCATGCGCTTTACCGGGCGAGTCACTCTGCTCAAAGCCATCCTGCTCATCCAGGTCTTCCCGAACCTGTTGGCGCTGGTAGCGATCTACGTGCTCATCTTCCAGGCGGGCGAGATCATACCTGCAGTGGGATTGAACACGCATGCCGGATTGATCCTGGTCTATCTGGGCGGCTCGATGGGCATCAACATCTGGCTGATGAAAGGATACCTAGATACCGTCCCGCGCGCCATCGACGAATCAGGCATGGTGGATGGCGCCAGTCACTTCCAGATCTTCTATCACCTGCTGCTCCCGTTGCTGCGCCCGATCCTGATCGTGATCGGCATTCTGTCGTTCATCGGCACGTACGGCGATTTCATCCTTGCCCGCATCCTGCTGAACGATGTAGATAAGTACACGCTGATGGTTGGTTTGCAGATATTTACCGCCGGTCAGTTCGACCAGAAGTGGGGCGTCTTCGCCGCGGGCGCGCTGCTGGGCGCGCTGCCTATCATGACCATCTACCTCGTTTTGCAGGACCAGATTATGGGCGGTCTGACGACGGGCGCGGTGAAAGGCTAGGCATGCGCGCTGCCACGCATAGACGATGATTCGGGGATAGCCCTGTTACTGCAACAGGGCTATCTTTATTTCAACAAGATTGAGATGGAGTGATGCCTGACATGCAATTACGAATCAAAACGATTTCTTTCCTTCTCATCACGATCCTTACCGCGTGCGTACCCGCGACCCAACCGACGGCGATTCCCACCGCCGCACCGACCCCCACGCCGGTTCCCGAAGAAGGCACGGAAGGCTTCCCGTGGTGGAACGACGCGGTCTTTTATGAGATTTTCGTCCGCTCCTTCCGCGACAGTGACGGTGATGGTACCGGCGATTTCAATGGCATCACCGAGAAGCTGGATTATCTCCAGGACCTGGGGATCAGGGCTTTATGGCTCATGCCCATCAACCCCTCGCCCTCCTATCACGGGTATGATGTCACGGATTACTACGCCGTCAACCCGGACTACGGCACCATGGATGATTTCGAGCGCCTGCTCGAAGAGGCACACCGGCGCGACATCAAGGTGATCATCGACCTGGTGCTGAATCATACCTCCAGCCATCACACATGGTTCCAGAATGCCTCCACGCCCGGCAGTGAATATCACGATTGGTATGTCTGGAAGGAAGAGAATCCTGGCACGCTTGGTCCCTGGGGCGCGCAGGCATGGTATCGAGCTACGAACGGTTTGTATTATTACGCCATCTTCTGGGACCAGATGCCCGATCTGAACTATGCCAATGAGTCCGTCCAGGATGAGGCGAAAAAGATCACGTCCTTCTGGCTGGAGGAGGTGGGCATCGACGGCTTCCGCCTGGACGCGGTGCGCTACCTGGCAGAAGATCAGAAGCTTGCCGATTCAGATGCCAATCATACCTTCCTCGAAGAATGGGGAGAGTATTATCGTTCTGTCCAGCCGGAGGCCTTCACAGTCGGCGAAGCCTGGACGGACAACGCCAATGTTAAGGAATACACTCTCACGGATGAGGAACTGGATGCCGCGTTCAACTTTGACCTCTCCGCTGCCATCCTCAAGTCCATCAATGAAAGCAACAATACCTCTGTCCGTTTTTTACTTCAGACGACCGTCCGCGATTTCCCGCAGCAGGACAATGCGAACTTTCTGACCAATCATGATATGCCTCGCCTCATGAATCAGCTCGGGCAGGATGTAGAAAAGACAAAAGCTGCGGCAGGTATTTTATTGACAGCGCCCGGAATCCCGTTCATCTACTACGGCGAAGAAATCGGCATGCTGGGCACGAAACCGGATGAACTCATCCGAACGCCGATGCAGTGGAGCGATGAAGAAGGCGCAGGCTTCACAGAGGGTGCGCCCTGGGAAGCCATCAACGCAGATTATCCGGACGTGAACGTCGAAGCACAAACCGGTGATCCCGCGTCCCTGCTCGAACACTATCGCACGCTCATCCAACTGCGCAATGCTCATCCAGCGTTACGAATTGGCGAAACATATGTCGCAGAATCCAATTCCAGCAAACTTGTGTCTTACGTACGCGCAAGCGAGGATGAAACCCTGCTTATCGTAATCAACCTCGATGACGCGCCGGTCACAGAGTACGCGCTTGAGCTTTCCACAGGAACACTTTCGGGCAGCTACAATACCGTCTCCTTACTGGACGATTCAACGATCAATCCCCTCCAAGCCAATGATGCGGGGGGGGTTGACGCCTATACCCCGCTTGCCGAGGTTCCACCGTATGGTGTGATTGTCATCGAGTTGACGCCGCAAAATTAATATGGAGTCGGACAGCTTGCTGTCCAAACGCAGGAGCAAGCTCCTGCACTCCAAAGACGCAAAGGAAATACATGGAAGATTTTATCTTCGGAACTCTCTCCACAGACGAATCGCGCATTGCGCATCTCGCGGACCTGCGCGGCGGGATCACGCACGCCCAGTGGCGCGTCCCGCGCGACCCGCTTCCTGAGCAAGCCATCCAAATTTATCTGAGCGTCGGTCCTGACTATCCATTCGACCAGGCGTGGGTCTATTGGACGAACGATGAAAGCGACCCGGATGGACAGAACGGGATTGCAGCAAATGGATTCTCGACCCCGCTTGAACCAGTAGAGTCCGAATGGGATACATTCCTGTGGGGATATGTGCGCCGGTTCTGCGGAGAGATTCCCCCTCAGCCAGCCGGGACGGTAGTCCGCTACCGCCTGAGCGCCGCGGGCAGCGGGCAGGAGATCCTGGCCGACCACGGCGCGTATTACGCTTTTTATGTGGATAACGATCCGCCCCCCGCCTGGGCGCAGGATGCCATTATTTACCAGATCTTTGCAGATCGCTTCTTCAGCCCCGCGGAGGATTTCCCGACCGTCGATCCCAAACCTTCTTTGAAAGCGAATGGCACACTGCGCGGCATCATCGAAAAACTCGATTACATTGCAGAGCTCGGCGCGAACTGCCTGTGGCTCACACCTGTTTTCCCGTCCCCAAGTTATCACGGGTATGACGCTACCAGCTTCTTCGAGATCAACCCGCGCCTGGGAACAATGGAGGATTTCCGGGAACTGGTCGAAGGGGCACACGCGCGGGGCATCCGCGTTCTGATGGACTTTGTGCCCAACCACTGGTCGAGCCAACATCCGACATTCGTCGAAGCCACGCAGGACCGGAACAGTCAATTTTTCAAATGGTACACCTTCGAGCGCTGGCCCGACGAGTACAAATGTTTCTTCACGTCGCGCGGACTGCCGCAGATCAACCTGCGCTATCCGCCCGCGCGCGAACACGTGCTCGACGCCGCCAAATACTGGCTGGAGTTCGGCGTGGACGGCTACCGCGTGGACTACTGTATCGGTCCCACGCCCGACTTCTACGCGGACTTCCGCCGCGTGACGCGCCTCGCCAAACCGGACTGCTGGACCTTTGGCGAAGCCGTGGACCCGCCCGACTCACAGCTCGCCTTTGAGGGCGGCATGGACGGGGCACTGGATTTCATGTTATTGGAGGCGATGCGGAAAACATTCGCATTCGGCAAATGGAATGCAAAACAGTTCGCGGAATTCCTGGACCGGCACGAAGCTTACTTCCCCGCGACGTTCACGCGCCCATCGTTCCTCGACAATCACGATATGAACCGCTTTCTCTGGGTGGCGCACGGCGACCTCCGCAGACTCAAGCTGGCAGCCCTGTGCCAGTTCACACTGATCGGCGCGCCAGTTGTCTACTATGGCACCGAAGTGGGGCTTTCCCAGAATAACGATGTGATGCAGAACGGACGCGCCATCCATGAGGAGGCGCGCCTGCCGATGATCTGGGGCGAAGCGCAGGACCACGATCTCTTCACGTTTTACCGGGATCTGATCGTCCTGCGTAAGAACCATCCTGCCCTGAGGCAGGGCACGCGCAGCACAATCCATGCCGACGATCACGTGCTGGCATATCGTCGCATCGATGGCGAAGAGAGTCTCGTGACTGTGTTGAACATCTCGGAGCAGGAAGCGGCACTGGAGCTGGAATTCACAGAATCCACTCCGGCATTCGCGACCAGCCCGGAGTGCAAGTTTCAAGACGAGGGTAGCAGGAAGCGGATCGTCCTCCCACCATTCGGTGGGATCGTCCTCGCTTGATGGGGTCAACGACATTGCGTTGCACCCCTGTGCCAGTCGTTGAAAGCCCATAAAAATTGCGTTGTGGTTTATAGTCCCTCCGGTGAAATCTAGTAGAATGGTAACCAATGTAGGACAAGCTGCGTCTTGTCCTACATCATCTTACAACGAGGTTTTTCATCAATGTCAACACCAGACTGGGTACAGGATGCAATTTTCTATCAAATTTTTCCAGACCGTTTTGCGAGGAGTGAGCGCAACCCCTCGGGAAAGCTTCCCTTCGAGCCCTGGGATTCCCCGCCCACCGTACATGGATTCAAAGGCGGTGATCTCTATGGCATCATCGAAAAATTAGACTATTTAAGAGACCTGGGGGTCACGGCTCTTTATCTCAACCCGATCTTTTCCTCGGCATCGAACCATCGCTATCATGCCTTCGATTACTATACTGTCGACCCGCTGCTCGGTGGGAACGAGGCGTTCACAGAGCTGTTGGAAAAGGCGCACAAAATGGACATCCGCATCGTGCTCGACGGCGTGTTCAACCATGCCTCGCGCGGCTTCTGGCAGTTCCATCACGTGCTCGAATGCGGCGATGGCTCGCCCTACCGCGACTGGTTCTTCTTCGACCCCGAACGCCTGAACAGGAAGAAACACTGGGGCGCCTATCCCTCTCCGCATGAGCAGAGACTTTTACAGCACGAAGACAGTATGACTGCTATCGGCTACCGCGGCTGGTGGAATTTGCCTGCCCTGCCGAAGTTCAACACCAACACGCCCGCGGTCCGCGAATTTTTGTTCGAGGTTGCCGAGCACTGGATCAAACTTGGCGTCGATGGCTGGCGGCTGGACGTCCCCACCGAGATCGACGACGATTCCTTCTGGCAGGAGTTCCGCCAGCGCGTGCGGGCTATCAACCCGGAAGCTTACATCGTCGGCGAGATCTGGCACGAGTCGCAGCGCTGGCTGCAGGGCGACCAGTTCGATGCGATCATGAACTATGATGTAACCAAGCCCATGCTGGGATTCTTCCCTGGCGAACATCTCGACCTGCGCGTGCTGCACCAGCAATCCAACTATCACGGCATTCGAGGGCAGATCGATGCACACGAGTTCGCCGACCGCATCGATCATAACCTGCACCTCTACAAGCGCGACATCACCTACGCACAATTGAACCTGCTCGACAGCCACGACACGCCGCGCTTCCTCTCCTGCGCGGGTGGCGACAAGGACGCGCTCAAACTGGCATTCCTCTTTATGTTCGCCTACCCCGGTGCGCCCTGCGTTTATTACGGTGACGAGATCGGTCTCGACGGCGAACATGACCCCGGCAGCCGTAAAGCCTTCCCGTGGGAAGAAAACAAGTGGGATATGAATCTACTTTCTTATACAAAGGAACTTATCGCGTTGCGCAAGCAGAACCCTGCACTGCGCCGCGGCGACTATAAGCGCCTGTGGTCCACCAACGGCACCTACGCCTTCTCGCGCTCGTTGGACGGAGAGACGTTTGTGATTGGCATGAACACATCCGACTCGCCGCAGGAGGCACAGGTGACCTATGAAGCAAAGGCTGCTCCCCACGCCGTGTTCGGCGAGGCGTCTGATATTTCTGTTGCCGATGGGCGGTTGAGCTTCAAGATCCCGGCAAGGGCGAGTGTGATTTTTAAGTAGTAGATAAACGGGACGAGGCAATCCTCGTCCCATTCTTGTCTATTTTGCTCGTCGAAAAACCGCGCCGAAACGGAGGTCTTTAATGAGTCGGGGAACCGAGGAATTAAATCTTGAAGAAGTTTAGCATTCTCATCTACTGCTTGATATTAGTATTGCAGGCAGGATGTTACGCAAGCGGGCCTGATATATCGACATCCTCAGTAACAGCTGTTCCAACCCAACAGATCGAGCCAACCTCATCTGTAACAAGTGTCCCAACCCAGCAAATTAAACCAACACCTTCTTCTGCGTTGCCAACGGAAAGTGATGGGCCCAGCTATTCTCCAGAAACTCGGATGAATTCCCAGTGCCTGGATGTTGGGTCTACACCAATTCATGATATAGGCTCCAGCGGAGTTCTAGTTTTGGAGAATCGAACTTTTCTTGACGAAGGTCACTATATACCGGGCACCTTCCACTTGGATATGCAATCAGGCCAAATGACCGAAATTACCTTGACAAGTGAAAACCAGGTTGGGCATGTCATTTCC
>JAICQC010000245.1 GCA_025938055.1 Anaerolineales bacterium
AAAATCGCATTGTGGATATCAACCCGGCTATGGAGAATTTTGTGGAGGACCAAATATCCTTCTACATGGGGAAAGACGTCTTTGACGTTTTCCAACCCTGGATGGAAACTATCGATCTTCTCCTGCAAGGGTCGGAAACGCGCACAGAGTTGAAGTTTCCCAAAGACCCGTCTCGTTACCTGGATTTGCGCGTGACACCGCTCTATGACCGGGATGAACTCCTGAACGGTCACCTGATGGTCTTTCGCGAGGTGACCGAGCGCAAACAGGTCGAGAGGAGGCTGCGCCATGTCAATGACAAACTGCAGGGCCAATTGATCGAGATCGGTATTCTGCAGAGCAAGCTGCGCGAACAGGCGATCCGTGATCCGCTCACCAACCTTTTCAACAGGCGCTACCTCGAAGAGACCCTCGACCGGGAGTTGAGCCGGGCGGCGCGCGAGAATTATCAGGTCTGCATCATCATGGTGGATATTGACCACTTCAAAAGGGTCAACGACACGTACGGCCACGAAGCCGGAGACCTGGTGCTGCAAGCCATCGCAAATCTGCTCGCCGAGCAGAGCCGGCGCGGCGACTTCGCCTGCCGTTATGGCGGCGAGGAGTTCGTCATCGTCATGCCGAACATCAATCTGGAAACTGCATACAAGCGCGCCGGGGTCCTGCGCCAGGCGCTAAATTCGCTTAGTGTCCCCTACGAATATTACAACCTCAGTGTGACGATTTCGATGGGGATTGCCTGCTACCCGGAGAACGGGGAAACACGCTATACCATTCTGCGCGCGGCAGACCAGGCAATGTATGCCGCCAAACAGGCGGGACGCGATCACATCCGGTCGTACGACCAGTTGCAATTATCTGCAGAGATTCCAAATCAGTCTGGCTGAAAGCCAGGCCTGCATACGGGGGCATTCAAATCCTTACGAAATTCTGAACACACGTACCAATCCATCTCTCGTTGGGGTATCATCGAAGAAACGATGAACGATAACCTTATTCTGGTTGTAGAGGATGAAGCCAGCATTGCAGAGGTGGTCAGCCTGTATCTCAAGCGTGCCGGTTATATTTCCCAGATCGCCTCGGATGGCAGACAGGCAATGACTCTTTTCGAGCGGCGCAAACCAGACCTTGTGATCCTGGACCTCATGCTGCCAGAGGTGGACGGACTCTCGCTCACGCGCTGGCTGCGGGAGCGTTCGAACGTGCCGATCATCATGCTGACCGCGCGTCGGGCGGAGATCGACCGCATCACAGGGCTGGAGATGGGGGCAGATGATTATGTGGTCAAGCCTTTTAGTCCGCAGGAGCTCGTGAGCCGAGTCCGCGCGGTGATGCGCCGCCTCGGGCGGGAACAGGGGGAGGCCGAGCCCGACCGCCAGCTATCCTTCAACGACCTGAACATCAACCCGCTCACCCGAGTGGTGACCCTCAAAGACACAACTGTGGAACTGACCGTCAAAGAGTTCGATATGCTTTACCTGTTGGCGCGGCATCCCAGGCAGGTCTTTACCCGCGAGCAATTACTCGAGCGCGTCTGGGGCAGCGCGCAGTACATCGACCCCGGCACAGTGACCGTTCATGTGCGCCGCCTGCGCGAAAAGATCGAAGCAGACCCCTCCCAGCCAACACGCCTGTTAACGGTCTGGGGAGTAGGGTATAAGTTCGAGCCCTAGTGTCACACCTGCACGTCCTGGCACCGTATGCCAGGACGGTGCCGGGGAGTGTTGCGAGGAGGGTGCTTTTCCCGACGAAGCAATCTCATCACTAAAAGGCGATTACTTCGCTAGAAAACGGCTCGCAATGACAAATAAAAGAATCATGAAAACATCTCTTTCCCGTCTCCCCATGCTTGCCCGCCTGGCATTTGGCACCCTGCTGATTGTTGCCATTTCGCTGGCGTTCTTCAATATACTTATGTCACCGCCATCCAATGAACTGGGGCTGATGGCTCTATTCCTGGGCATTACCGCCTTTGCGTCTGCGCTGGTGGGATACGCCGCCTACCGCTTCGGCTGGGTCAACCTGTCGCCAACCCTGCGCTGGACTCTATTGGGTGGGTATGGGCTCGCCAGCATTCTCACTTTCTTTAACGTCTGGTTCTCTGCCCAGTTGATGTTTGCCAGCCAGCATGACCTGCTGCTGGCGATCGTCCTGCTCGTCTTCGCGGGCGGCATCGCCATGATCCTGGGCTACTTCCTCTCCAGCACCGTGACCGAACGCATCAATCTTCTCAGAAGCGCAGCGGAAAAACTATCGCAAGGTGATTTGCAAACACGCGTACCCGTCAGTGGGCGCGATGAGGTTGCCGCGCTCTCGACTGCCTTCAACCAGATGGCAGAGCAGTTGCAAGCCGCGGACCGGAAGCAGCGTGAACTCGAGAGCCTGCGGCGCGACCTCATCGCCTGGGTAGGGCATGACCTGCAGACTCCGTTGACATCGATGCGCGCCATCCTTGAGGCGCTCTCCGACGGCGTTGTGGAGGAACCGGAGATGGTGAAGCGCTATCTCAGCACCGCCCGGCGCGATGTGATGTCCCTCTCGGCATTGATCGACGACCTGTTTCAGATGTCGCAGCTGGATGCAGGTGGATTTCCACTCCATCGCGCGCCGGCTTCGTTGAGCGATCTTGTTTCGGACACACTGGAAAGTTTTTCGCAGCTTGCAAAACAGCAGGAGATCACCCTGGAAGGTGAAGTGGAGTACGATGTGGACCCGGTCCTGATGGATACGCAGGCGATCGGGCGCGTGTTTAACAACCTGATCAGCAACGCACTGCGTCACACGCCTGCCAACGGGCTGGTCAGCATTCGCGTGCGGCGCGCGGGCACGGGCGTGGAGGTGAGCGTCAGTGACACCGGTGAGGGAATCCGCTCGCAGGACCTCCCGCGCATTTTCGAACGCTTCTATCGCGGCGATGCTTCGCGGTCGCGCAATAGCGGCACAGGCGGCGCCGGGCTGGGACTCGCCATCGCGCAGGGTATCGTGCGCGCTCACGGGGGAGAGATTCAGGTGCAAAGCAAGCCCGGCAAAGGTACGCAGTTTACTTTTTATATACCTTAATTAATCTCTCAGACTTCCGTAATATTTTCGTAAGGAAGTTTTCATAGAATGGAGCCATCATAAAGGCTGACCATGCAACGCTTTATTTTCGGATTGATCGCTCTTATTCTTGTTGGATGTGCGCCGCAGGCGCAGTCCGTGGACTCTTCCATGTCGAAACTCGTTTCCCTGCCGGACTTGGGATCCGCTCCCGAACTTACGAACGATATCTGGCTGAATACAGATTTGCCTTTGCGTCTGGCAGATCTGCGCGGCAAGGTGGTCATCGTCGAGATGTGGACGTTTGGCTGCATCAACTGTCAGAACGTGATGCCTTCGTTGAAGGCATGGCATTCGAAATATAAAGATCAGGGACTTGTCATCATCGGCAATCACTTCCCTGAGTTCTCATATGAAAAAGACCTGGACAATCTACAGGATGCCGTCGACCACTATGAAATTGAATACGCGGTTGCCCAGGACAACACCGGCGCGACCTGGCGGGCTTATAAGAATCATTACTGGCCCACGCTATACCTGATCGACAAGCAGGGTCACATCCGTTATGTGCATATCGGCGAAGGACGATATCAAGAGACCGAGGAAAATATCAAGGCATTATTGCAAGAATAACGTCATTGCGAGCCCGATGGTCGATTAGCTGCGAAGCAATCTCAAATATCAGAAGATGAGATTGCTTCGGGCCCCTGCGGGAGAGCACCGCCCTCGCAACACTTGCGCCGCACTGCCTGCCCGAAGGGCGTGTTGCAGTGCAGGTGTGACAGAAAAGCAGAGGTAATTATGAACAATCAATACAAATCTGTCCCTGTGAAGTCATCTGAGATCACGCCGTATTCGCAATATCTTTCACGGCGCGACTTTCTCAAAGCCGCAGGCATCCTGAGCGGCTCTGCCTTGCTGGCTGCCTGTGCGCCCGGCTCGACGGGACCCACCGCTCCGGCGGAAGAAATGCCCGAATATCCCGCCAAGCTGGATGAGTTGGGAGACCCGGCGAATTCCTTCCGGGATATTACCAATTACAATAACTTCTACGAGTTCAGCACCGACAAGGAAGCGGTCAACCCGCTCTCACAGGACTTTGTCACCGAACCCTGGACGGTGGAAGTCTATGGGCTGGTCAACAACCCGAAGACCTACGGCGTCGAGGACTTGCTGAGTAAATTCCCGCAGGAGGAACGCGTCTATCGCCTGCGCTGTGTGGAAGCCTGGAGCATGGTCATCCCGTGGATGGGTTTTCCGCTGGCGAGCCTGCTGAATGAAGTGGAGCCGACATCTGACGCAAAGTTTGTCCGTTTCGAGACGGTCTATCGCCCTGAGGAAATGCCCGGGCTTAAGAGTCCATTCTATCCGTGGCCCTATCAGGAGGGGTTGCGGCTCGACGAAGCCATGAACGATCTGACGCTTCTGGCGACAGGTTTGTACGGTGAGCCGATACCAAACGCAAACGGCGCGCCGATCCGGCTGGTGGTCCCGTGGAAATACGGGTTCAAATCCATCAAATCGATCGTGAAGATCGAGCTGGTCGCGGAACAGCCGTCCACCCTCTGGAACACGGTGGGAGCGAACGAATACGGCTTTTACTCAAACGTCAACCCCGAGCGCTCGCACCCGCGCTGGTCGCAGGCTTCCGAGCGCCGCATCGGCGAGCTGGGGCGCCGTCCCACATTGATGTTTAACGGCTATGCCGAGCAGGTGGCTCACCTGTACGAAGGCATGGATTTGATCGAGAATTATTAAACGAAAGCTGTCACACTTGCACCTGCACTTCCCGGCACCGACCAACCGGGGCGGTGTGCGGCAGGTGCAAGTATCTCCTGTTTAGCGGAAAAGTCCCAATCGATGAGCTAATTCCATTTAAGAGGAGATTGCTTCGCCCGCTTCGACTTCGGCGAAAAGAACGCCTCCGCTCAGCGCGAAGGCTCGCTATGACATGGAATTATGATGAGAACCTTTTTCCAACGCTACACCCCGCTTCAAATTGCCATTCACATTTATGGATGGTCTGCGCTCGTGCTGCTGCTGCTCGATTTCTTCAGCAACAACCTGACCGCCAACCCGATCCAGGCCCTCGAACAGCGTACCGGGCGGCATGCCATTACCTTGTTGGTACTGTCTCTGTCGTGCACGCCCCTCAACAACCTCTTCGGCTGGCGCGAGCTCATCAAGCGCCGCCGTGCGCTGGGCTTGTACGCCTTCCTGTATGCCACCCTGCACGTGATCATCTTCATTGATCTCGATTACGGTCTGGCGTGGAGCTTCATCCTGCAGACGATCATCGAGAAGCCGTATATCATCGTCGGCGTGATTTCGTTCCTGATGCTCATTCCCCTTGCCTTTACGTCCTTCGATATCTGGAAGAAACGGCTCGGCAAGAACTGGAAACGTCTTCATCAATTGATATATCTGATCGCGCCGCTTGTGGCGCTGCATTATGCCTGGGGAAAAAAGGGTGATTTCTTCCGATTGCAGGGTGAGATCATCCGCCCGTTGATCTATGCCTCGATCATCATCCTTTTGCTGATCATGCGCATCCCACAGGTGAGGAGAGCCATCGCCTCCCTGCGGGACCGAATCCAGCTCCTGTTTCGAAAGCGCGGGACTCAGCCGAAAGTGGACGCGGCGTAGAATTTGGAACATCGAAGAACGTGAAGAGCGCGAAGACAAGAAACTTCGCGCTCTTTCTTTCCGGGCGCCGGGAAGCCCCCTGCCGCTCTTTTACGTTAGAAAATCCCTTTGATAAATAACAGCAATCCTACGATCGCCAGCGGCACACCGATGATCGCGCCGATGAGCGTCAAGCTGAGCAGCACACCAACGATCATCAGCAGGATTCCAATGAGCATCGCCACAAAGCGACCTGTCATCTCGACGATGACCGCCAGCAATTTCCAGAGCGCGGCGAAGGGCCAGAGATACCAGGGGATACGGTGTTTTTCACGCGTCGTCATTTCGACCTCCAGAGCAGGGATTCAGCGGGTGACAGTCACACAAGGAGCGTTATGGATGTGACCGTCACCCAATTAACCATACGCTGGCATCTTACAAAAGTAGCAAATGACCCTGAATCCCTGCGTGATATAATGCCCGTATGCCCCCAAGAAAGAAACCAATCATCGAACCCGACATCGAGCCGCTAATTGAACCGGTCCACGAAACGGAAGATCCTTCCGTGAACGTATCCACTTCCACCCCTGAAGACACCGTCACATTCAAGCGCAGTCACTTCTATTCCGTCCTGACCGTGCTGGCGTTCGCCGCGGGCGTCCTGCTAGGCTATGCAGTCTGGGGAATGCACCCCTCCTCTGAAACCGCGCAAAACTCTGCCCAGCCTTCCGGTCCGATCGCGGAAGCGCCGGTCGCCGAACAGGCGGAGTTTATTCGTTACGACATCCCGACCGAAAATGCCTATGCCATCGGTCCGGATGATGCGCCGATCACCATCGTGGAGTTTAGCGACTACCAGTGCCCGTTTTGCCGCCGCTGGCACGAGCAGGTGTATGAACCGCTGCTGGCTGCCTATCCCGGCAAGATCCGGCTGGTCTATCGTCATCTGCCGCTGACGTCCATCCACCCGGATGCGCTGTCTGCCGCGGAGGCGGCAATGTGCGCCGGCGACCAGGATGCCTACTGGCAGTATCATGAAAAGCTCTTTAGCAGCGAATCGCTGGGGAATACTACCTATCTCCAGTACGCGCAGGACCTGGGCTTGAATCTGAACGCATTCGAAGCCTGCCTGAATGATCATACGCATCAACAAGCCATCCAGGCAGACAGTGACTTTGCCATCAACCTCGGCATCCGTTCGACGCCGACCTTCTTTATCAATGGCCTTGCCGTGGTGGGTGCACAGCCGCTGGACGTATTTAAACAGGTCATCGATAAGGAACTAGCCGGAGAAATCCCGAACGAGTAAATTTCTCAGAGCGGCTGGTGTAGCCGCTCTGATTTTTGTTTTTCCAGACTTTGCTGCAGAATAGGACATGATATTTTGGAGGAGAGATGAAAAAGTTTGTGGTTGTCGCTGGCAATATCGGTGTTGGGAAATCTACCCTGGTGGAACTGCTGAGTGTACGCCTGGGCTGGGAGCCGTTCTTCGAGCC
>JAICQC010000307.1 GCA_025938055.1 Anaerolineales bacterium
ATGGCGCTTGAAGTCTCGGGCGCCGCAAACATGACCTTCGAAGGGTTCGAATTCCGCCATACGGGTCCTGGCGCTGGTGCGCTGGTGGTCAGTGTAACGCAGTCCGACGAGGGCTGGGCGGAAAATATAGTCTTCCGCAACAACATTTTCCATGACTCCTACAACAACGACATTCTCAAGATCGCAAACGGATCGCGCTTTATTACCGTGGAAAACAATGTCTTCTACAACCAGGGAGATGATGAACAGCATATGGATGTCAACAGCGTCACCGACGTGGTCATCCAGGATAACATCTTCTTCAATGACTTTGCCGGCAGCGGCAGGCCCATCTCGGCGAGTGCGAAACATTTCATCGTCATCAAAGACAGCAACGACAACTCGGATGGGCTGCTGGGCTCTCAGCGTATCACCGTCCGCCGCAATATATTCATGCACTATGAGGGCGACGGAGATGCGCTCGTCCAGGTGGGGAACGACGGCAAACCCTTCCACGAGGCGAACGAAGTCCGGTTCGAGAATAACCTGATCCTCGGGAATAACACCGACCCGGCGGGCTACTCCTTCGGCGTTTCCGGCGCTAAAAACGTCAGCTTTGTGAATAACACCGTTACAGGAAATTTCCCATCTTCGGGGTATGCCTACCGGATCGTGATCAAGGACCAGAACCCACTCAACCAGAACATTACGTTCTACAACAATATCTGGTCTGACCCCACTGGGACAATGAGTGATTTCTCTTCGGGAGATACCTCCTCCGTAACCGGCTTTGTGCTCAACAACAACCTGTACTGGAATGGGGGTTCGAACATCCCATCTGGCGATGTGGGCAGCCCGATGTCAACCGACTCAAGCCGCGTGGTCGGCAATCCGTTCTTGAACTCTGATCAGAATGGTATCGCCCTGCCGCGCTGGAACGGCTCCTCGTTTCTGAGCGGCAATGCCAGCGTTCGCCAGGAATTTATTCGCCTGGTTACCCTGTACGGGCAGATTCCAGGTAGCAGCGCCGCCAGTGACAGGGCACTCGCGGTACAAGCGCCCAGCACTGACATACTTGGGCTGCCACGCGGTCCTTTCCCCGACATGGGTGCTTTTGAATTTGCAGGAGAAATAACCCCTGCGATAGATACGGCAGGCGTGTTCCGGCCGAACAATGGAGCACTTTATCTTAGGAACAGCAACAGCACCGGTTATGCTGACGTGCAGATCAACTATGGTCTGGCAGGGGATTACCCCGTAGTGGGCGACTGGGATGGGGATGGTGTAGATACGATTGGTATCTACCGCAATGGGGTTTTCTATCTGCGCAACTCTAACACCATCGGCTTTGCAGATATCGTCTTCTCATTCGGTTCTCCTGGCGACCAACCCATTGCTGGCGACTGGGATGAAGATGGCGTGGATACGATTGGCGTCTACCGCAGATCAAATGGCACCTTCTTCCTGCGCAACTCCAACAGTGCCGGTGCACCCAGTGTCAGCTTCGTGTTGGGGAATCCTGGCGATGTGGGGATAGCCGGGGATTGGAATGGAGACGGGAAAGATACGACGGGTGTCTTCCGTCCGAGCAATGGCGCCCTGTACCTGAAGAACACCAACGCCACGGGTTTTGCCGACATCCAGATCAACTATGGCTTGCCGGGCGACAGACCGGTGACCGGCGATTGGAACGATGATGGCATCGACACGATCGGCATCTATCGCAACGGCACCTTCTACCTGCGCAACAGCAATACCATTGGCTTCGCGGATCTAGTCTTCTATTTAGGGAATTCAAGTGACATGCCCATTGCCGGCAACTGGGATGGACTACCGTAAATAGAAGGACAACTTTAAGTCTCGATCTTGACTGCAGAAAAAATACGAAACGAACCGCGTGGCTCAGAAAGCCGCGCGGTTCGTCTTCATCATGAACCCCACTATGGAAGGATACAGGCACATATAGGATATGTTATACATGGGAAAACATTTATGGAGAGCCTGATATGTGTCGTCTGAGTTTCACGAGTCTTGTGCTGATATTGCTATTTACTGGATGTATTCCGGCTGCAAACATACCTCAACAACTACCAACCATATCGCCAACTGCTCCGTCCACAGCAACGGCAGTTGTTGCCGAGAACCCACCTGCATGCCTGGGCGCCAACATGCTCTATCATTCCCAACTGCGCGAAGTTCTCATGACCGGTTGTGTTCCTGCCTCGTCGGGCACGAACGACGTCCACGTGCTATGGGGATGGAATGGAGAACAATGGCATCGCGTGGCGGAGGGCGGTCCCGACCCGCTGGTGCTCGGTGGCGCGGCATATGACGAAAAACGAAATGTCGTCGTAGTCTACGGCGGGTATTCACTGCAAAGGGATGAATGCAACCATGAGACCTGGGAATGGGATGGAGAGACCTGGTCCCAGAAAGGAACCGAAGGTCCAACGGCGTGTGATCACCTTGAGATGGTCTATGATGCATCAAGAGGTGAAGTGATCCTCTTCGGTGGAGGGGATGAGAGTCACGGTCTGATTGCGGAAACATGGGCGTGGAACGGAGAGGCGTGGACACAGATAGATGAATTAGGACCATCCGTACGCGCACACTTTGGGTTTGTGTATGACTCCGTACATGAACAGGCTTTACTCCTTGGCGGATATGCAGATCAGATCCTGGATGACTTCTGGGCGTGGAAAGACGGCACGTGGCAGAATGTGGCGCTCGCCGGACCGGGATCTCTCTCCCATTTCGGGATGGCATTGGACCAGGATGCAAACGCATTGATTATCTTCGGCGGGGCAGGCTCCACATCCACATTCACTTCAGTTTCTGACCGGACGTGGAAACTCGCCGATGGCGCATGGTCGGAACTGGACGTGCAGGAGCATCCTTCCGAGCGCGGCTCGCCTGCCATGGCATATGACCCGAAACGAAAGAGGGTGGTACTTTATGGAGGCTTTGCGTCCAACCGGAGCGACCTGGACGACACATGGGAATGGGATGGGAGTCAGTGGCACTGTATCGTCAATTGCCAGTAATTCACCTGGAGAGAATCTCTGAACCTGATCTTTTACTTGAAGTAATCATAAACATGTGCTTCTGACCAAGAATTGCAGCATATGCTGTCCTGATGAGTCAGCGATTTGCGCCTAAAAACAGGGAGAAACGGAAATTCGCGCCCTCATTTTGCTTTCTTAATGCTATACTAATTTAATAGTTAATCGGCAGGGACATTCCCCGCACGAACTGCATTCGCTGAGCTACTGTGAAGCGAGGTCAGGAAAAGGATACGTGTATGAATAAGATCATCCGCAATTCTTTGTCATCGACCCTTTTGCTCGTACTTTCTGCATGCAACCTGTTTGGACCGCCCAGCGCAATCTCAGGAGAAAACTCGGTGCTCAGGCTGACTGTCCAGACTCAGAACAACGTCAGCACTTTCAGTCAGGCTGGAGAGACAATTAATTACCAGTATGTCATCACAAACACGGGAACCACACCTCTCGGCGGACCGGTCGTTGTGACAGACAGCCCGAGACAGGTGGCTTGCCCTGAACTCACAACCGTTGGCAACCTGGATAACTATCTCGATCTAAATGAGACGATTACCTGCGCAGCCGCGTACATCATCACAGAATCGGACGTCAATACCGGCTCCGTGACCAACGTCGCTGTGGCAACGGCTGGCGGAATCACCTCCAACCAGACCGGGATCACTCTCACCCGCGGGCAGCCGCAGCCATCTACCGTCCTCACATTGACGAAGACAGCCAGTTCGCAAACCTACGGTCAGGTCGGGGAAACGATCACCTATATGTATGTCATTACTAACGTGGGGAATGCGCCGCTGGGACCCGCCCAGTTCACCATCACTGATGATAAGCTCGGCGCGCCCTTCAACTGCGGGCCCGATGCAACGACCATTGCCCCGGCTCAATCATTGAACTGCTCCGCGCCTTATTTGATCACCGCCGCGGATATGGCTGCCACCAACGTGACGAACAGCGCAACCGCCGCCGGCGCAGGACAGACCTCCGCCGCGGCAACAGTCACGATCACGAATCTAACGGCTCCGGCTACCGCAACGCCGCCAACACCAGCCACGGTGCCGCCTTCGTCGAACCTGGCGCCGGGCAGCACGATCCAGCATCAGGTGGCGGTCGGTGAATGGCTGATCCAGATTGCCCGCTGCTACGGCGCAAGCTATGAAGAGATTCGCGACGCGAATCCGCAGATCGCAGACCCCGATCTCATCCTACCCTCGATGGTGGTCACCGTTCCGCGCATCGGCAGCGCGGGCACAATCTATGGTCCGCCGTGCATTACCTTCCACACAGTCCAAAGTGGAGAGACCTGGGCCTCCATCGCGCAGCGCTACAACGCCTGCGTGGCAGTCTTGCAGGAGGTTAATCCCGTCGCGCTGACAGCCGGGATTGTCATTAAGGTCCCGCTGAACTCAGCGGGCCTGTACTGCCCGAGTTCTACCGCCGCTCCTCTGGGCACCCCCAACCCCACCGCAATCGTCACAACCGTTGCACCCATGCGAATCACTTTCGACCCGGGTCAGAACACAGCTTCACGGATCGGCATCCTCAACCCGTCACAGACCATTCAATACATTGTAGCTGCCACACAGGGACAGATGCTGACCGTCCAGCTTACCGCGCCTCCCAATGAAGTGAACCTCGGGGTGAACGGACCCACCGGGCTTGCGCTCAAACAGCCCGACCCAACATATACCTGGAGCGCGGTCATCGCAACCAGCGGAGACTACACCATCAACCTGACGAGCATACTCGGGAACTCAAGCAAATCCTATACCCTGCAGGTTTCGCTCACGGCACCGACCACGCCTGATCCGTCCGCGGCAACCGCCACGGCAACATCCACAACGCCTGTCACTCCATGACAGGCACAGTAAAGACTTTCATGTATTTAGACATCCGTGCGGTGAACCGCACGGATGTCTCTTTTCCGTAGTAAAAACCCATGCATTGAGCGTTATACTTTTGTAGCAATCATCAAGTCATGGAGGAGTATTCAATGGAATTTCGAGAAGTCGTCCTGAAAAGACGCATGGTACGGAACTTTGCAGATAAGCCTCTAGACCCGGCAATTATTGATCGCATCCTGGAGCTCACGCGGCATGCTCCGAGCGCAGGTTTTACACAGGGACAGTCCTTTATTGTCGTTACGGGCGCGGAGGCAAAGAAGGCGATTGCAGCCACCTGCGAGGAGGATGAGTACGTCCGCAAAGGATTTGCTCCTTTTATCTCCAAGGCGCCGGTGCTGCTTGTCCCCTGCACCAGTGAAGATGCATACCACCGCCGCTATCAGGAAGTTGATAAGGTCAACGCAGATGGAACGGAGATCGTCTGGCCCGTACCGTACTGGTTCATGGATATTGGCTGCGCGGTCATGATCGCCCTGCTGGCAGCCATCGATGAGGGATTGGTCTCGGCATTCGCGGGCTCAAAGGATCTGGACAGGCTTCGCGCTGTACTCAACATTCCTATGGAAGTGACGCCTGTTGGAGTGATTGCGCTCGGTTATCGCGCCGCGGATGTCCCTTCGCCGTCTCTCAAGCGGGGCCGCAAACGGGACGAGGATTATATTCATCGCGAACGCTGGTAACCGTTTCCGACGATGTTACAGTCTCATTCAA
>JAICQC010000471.1 GCA_025938055.1 Anaerolineales bacterium
AATATGCCTCATTTGAAAGACGGTATTAAACGAATTGTCGTATGAATCATTTCGATATAAGAGCAATTAAGGATTAGAACCTTAAACCCTTTGAGTCCTTCGCGCCCTTTGTGTTTAATGATTTATGTAGATAATAAACTTTTTCTTTTATGAAACAACTACGCTGGCAAATCCTGGTTGTCCTTGTTACCCTGGCGATTGTAGCTGTGCTGTTGTTCAGCCAGCAGTCACCGGTTACAAGTGGACCCATCGTGCCGCTCCCCGAGCAGGGAGGTGTTTACACGGAGGGACTGGTCGGCTCACTGGGCCGGCTCAACCCGCTCCTGGATTGGAACAACCCTGCAGATCGTTCTGTAAATCGCCTGCTCTTCAGCGGGCTGGTCCGATTCGACGAGCGCGGTCTGCCTCAGGCGGATCTGGCGGAGGCGTGGGGTGTCGCCCAGGATGGCACCGTCTACAATTTTTCGATCCGGCAGGACGCGGTCTGGCACGACGGGACGCCCGTCACCAGCGACGATGTGATCTTCACGGTTGAGAGGATGAAGAGCGCGGGTTCGCTCTATCCTCAGGATATAAAAGATCTGTGGGACAAAATCGAAGTCACAAGGTTGAATGATAAAAACCTGAAATTCACTCTGCCTGAACCCTTTGTCCCGTTTATGGATTATCTAACCTTTGGCGTTCTGCCAAAGCATTTGCTTGACTCCATCTCACCGGAGCAAATGCCGGATGCCGAGTTCAACATCAAACCTGTGGGCAGCGGTCCCTACCGGTTCGATCAGTTGATGGTGGATAACGGGCAGATCACCGGCGTGGTTCTGACCCGCTCCGATACCTATTACGGAGAAGGCGCGTTTATCGAGCAGGTGGTGTTCCGGTATTATGAAACTTCTGCCGATGCGATGGATGCCTATCAACAGGGCGATGTGCTTTCGGTAAGTCAGATCACTTCGGATGTGCTCAGCGCCGCTCTGGAGGAGCCGAACCTTTCGGTGTATACCAGCCGCCTGCCACAGATCAGTTTTGTGTTGTTCAACTTGAACCATGCAGAAGTTCCCTTTCTGCAAGATCCGGTCGTGCGCCGCGCCCTCATGCTCAGCATCAATCGTCCCTATCTCATTAACACTTTCCTGCAGGGGCAGGCTGTCATCGCCGACGGACCTATCCTGCCTGGCTCCTGGGCATATCATGATGGTATCGAGCACTTCGAATACAATCCGGAAGAATCGATCAATCTGCTAAAGGCAGAAGGGTATGTCATCCCGGCGGAGGGCGGCGATGTGCGTGGTAAAGAAGGGACGCTGCTCTCGTTCACGATGCTGCACCCCGATGATGATGTTCACACACAGATCGCACAGACCCTTCGCGAGCAATGGGCGGGGATAGGTGTCAACGTGGAACTGCAGGCTGTCCCGTACGACGAACTCGCCGTGGATTTCCTCGCCTCACGTACTTATCAGGCTGCTCTCGTGGACCTGAACCTGGCGCGCACCCCGGACCCCGATCCGTATCCCTTCTGGCATCAGGCGGAAGGGGCGGGCGGGCAGAACTACACCCAATGGGATAACCGCGCCGCGAGCGAATATCTCGAACAGGCGCGTGTCACAGCAGATTACACACTGCGCACACGGCTCTACCGCAATTTCCAGGTGGTCTTCTCAAAGGAGCTGCCTGCGCTGCCTTTATTTGCTCCCGTCTATTCCTATGGTGTGGATTCGCAGGTGCAGGGAGTGCAGGTGGGACCGTTGTACGATCCCAGTGACCGTCTGGCGACATTCACCGACTGGTATCTGCTCACCCGCCGTGCTCTGGAGCAGACGGAAGTCCCCGCTGCGACTCCGTAAGCAAACCTACATAAATCAATCTAAAAGAGGCATCATGACCGAACTTCAAAAAGCACTCGACTATGCAAATCAAAACCGCGAACGATTTGTGAATGAGTTGATCGAAGTGCTAAAAATTCCATCGATCTCCACGGATGCAGAGTTTAACGCGGAGGTTCTGCGCGCGGCGGAATGGATGGCAAGCTACCTGAAACGGCTTGGCATGGAGAATGTGGAAATCATGCCAACTGACGGCGGGCATCCCATCGTCTATGGCGATTACCTCAAGAAGCCCGGCGCGCCGACCGTGCTGGTGTACGGTCATTACGATGTCCAGCCTGCCGACCCAATCGAGTTGTGGGAAACAGGTCCTTTCGAGCCTGAGGTTCGCGGCGACCTGCTGTTTGGGCGCGGTTCCTCCGATATGAAGGGACAGGTCCTGGCGGCGTTCAGCGCTATTGAGTCAGTCTTGATGACCGGCACGATGCCTGTCAATCTAAAGGTCCTTTTGGAAGGTGAAGAAGAGATCGGATCAAAGAATCTCGAACCCTTCCTCCAGAAGCATGCCGAGAAGTTCAAAGCGGACGTTTCGCTCAACCCCGACGCGGGCATGATGGGCATCGACATGCCCACCATCACGTACGGCTTGCGCGGGCTTGCCTATTTTGAAATCAATGTCTGGGGTCCGAAAGCGGACTTGCATTCAGGTCTGTACGGCGGTGCGGTGCATAACCCTGCACAGGTGCTGACGGAGTTGGTTGCCAAAATGCATGATGATAAAGGTCGCATCACTCTGCCTGGATTTTATGATTCCGTGCGAACTCTTAGCGATCAGGAGCGCGCGGATTTTGCTCGCCTGCCGAACGACGACGCGCATTACCTGGAAGAAACAGGCGTCCCAGCGTTGTGGGGCGAGGAAGGATATACCTCTGCCGAGCGCACGGGCGCGCGTCCAACGCTCGAGGTGAATGGACTGCTTTCCGGCTGGACAGGCTCCGGTTCGAAGACCGTACTTCCAGCCAAGGCTATGGCAAAGATCTCCTGTCGGCTTGTTCCCGATCAGCAGCCCGCCGAGGTTCATCAACAGATGCTGCGTTTCATAGAAGAGAACGCACCAAAGACCGTAAAATGGGAGGTGAAAGATCTTACGCACAGCCCGTTTGCAATCGCGGAGTTGAATAATCCTGGCGTAAGAGCTATGCACAGCGCTATGGAATCGGTTTGGGGTTCGCGTCCGTTCTACCGCCGCGAAGGCGGATCCATCGGCGCGGTGGCGATGCTCCAGCAGATCTGCGGCGTGGAGTCGGTGCTGGTAGGTATGGGATTGCCGAGTGACAACGTCCATTCCCCGAACGAGCACATGCATCTGCCCACATGGTACAAAGGCATTGACGCGTTCATCCATTTCTTTTATAACCTGGGATAGAAATGTAAAGAACTGTGATTTCATCGTCCCGCAGTTGCGGGACGATTTTATAAGGTGAAAACGATTTATGGAAGATAAGATTATTACATACGGTGGGCAGGCAGTCATCGAAGGCGTGATGATGCGCGGGCGAAAAGCGTTTGCGATTGCGATGCGCGCCCCGGATGGAAATATTGTGATCCACAGGGAGGACCTTGCCTCGGTCTACCGTTCGAAGATCACAACGATACCATTCCT
>JAICQC010000171.1 GCA_025938055.1 Anaerolineales bacterium
AAAAGCCTGATGGAACTGAATATGGAACTACAATAACAGCTCAAGTGGTGACGAGGGTTAAGACGAAAGATCCAAATGTCATAACACCCAGATCTTTCTGGATTACCATACAGACCGAATTAGACAGCGATAAAGGCATAAATCAAGACTTCATAGCAATTTTCTTTATAAAACTAAGGTGTCTTAAAATTGGTATAAATACGCCTGAAATGGAACAGGCAGAAACTTTAGATTTTTATAAGGAATGGATCCAAAAAGGCAGGCCTTTATCTGTAACGTTCAAGAGGGATGGAAAGCCGTATTCAGGTGTGTATGAAGATTCGCAATTCTCCGACCCATCCCTGACCAAAAGCATTCATGATTTTCTACAATCCGACGGTGCTACAGAAATAGATCCAGGTTCCGTGCTTGCGCCTTACGTCAGTAGCGATACATCTTTCACCTTGAACTGCGGGCCCCAATGATTAGACTCAATTGCGTGATTTGATTCTGGAGGGTTGGAAAAAAGGAGAGAGTAAATTGCCCAAATCAAAAGGAGTCTTCTTCGAGAGACTCCTTTTGATTACCTCATTTATTCTTCCTGCCTTCATCGTGCGACATCATGTCGATGGCAATTGCCACTGCCAGAATGAGGATGTGATTCTGGCCATCATCAATCTCCACACCATAGGTATCCGTAAGACTGAGCCATTTCTTGGATACTTCGGCAATCTTTTTGCGCTTTTGCATGATTGAATACTCAAGGTCAAGGATATTGCCCTGCACGTCCAAGTCTGGTCCACCCCGGACCGTAACCTTCCAGTGATCACCGAGTGGGGCAATGAGTCCCTTTTTGATGACAGCCATCTGATGACCTTCCGCATCTTCGATCGCCATCGTATCCTTGAAAGCCAGCAGGCGCTCCTGGATTTTGGCAAGCTTGTTGCCGTTCAGATCTTCAAAGATGAGGGTTTTCCGGAGACGTAGTGCTTTGCCATCCACTTTAAAGACTCGTTGACCTTCCTGGTTTTCGATCCAGAAATCGTCTCCAATGGAGAGCATCTTTTGACGAATTTTGTAACGTGTTGACATAAATTTCCTCTTTGTGCGAGATCGATGAGCTAATACCAGTATAACGTATTGTTATCCTCTGCAAGAACACATCGAAAACAAAAACTGCCTTCTGCTATAATTATTTCAATTATTAAATAAAAGGACTTACCTCATGGCTGAAAATATCAGCGTTTCACAAATCTCAAAATATGTTGGACAGGAAGTAACCATCAAGGGCTGGGTTTACAACCGCACGGACAAGGGAAAACTGGTCTTTTTACTCATTCGTGATGGCTCAGGCTTTGTGCAGTGTGTCGCCTTCAAAGGCGATCTGGATCCCGAGGTGTTCGACCGCGTCATGCGACTGCCGCAGGAGTCGTCGGTGATCATCACGGGACCGGTGCGAGAGGATAAGCGCGCACCGGGACTCCCGGGCGGGTATGAAATCGGCGTGAAACAGATCGAAGTGGTGCAGGAGGCAGCGCTGGATTACCCCATGTCGCTCAAGGATCACGGCGTGGATTTTGCCCTCGACCACCGTCACCTGTGGATCCGAATGCAGAGCCAGTGGGCGATCCTGAAGGTGCGTGTAAGGGTCATGTCTGCGGTGCGCGAGTACCTGGATAGCAGCGGTTTCTTCAACCTGGATACGCCCATTCTCACCCCCGCCGCTGCGGAAGGGACCACCACTCTCTTCGAGACGCCCTATTTTGATGAGGGATTTGCCTATCTCGCGCAGACAGGACAGCTCTACAACGAAGCCAACATTTTCTCATTCGGGAAAGTGTATTGTTTCGGTCCCACCTTCCGCGCCGAAAAATCGAAGACGCGCCGTCACCTCACCGAGTTCTGGATGCTCGAGCCGGAAATCGCTTTCTGTGATCTGGACGGCTTGATGGAAGTGGAAGAAGGTCTGATCACTTATATTGTCCAAACTGTTTTGCGCGATTGTGCTGCAGAATTGAAGCTCCTGGGTCGTGATGCTTCGAAGCTCGAGAATATTAAAGAGCCTTTTCCGCGCATGTCCTATGACGATGCGGCGAAATATCTCATCGACCTCTATGAAAAAGAAACTGACCCTGAAAAGAAGGATTTGCTCAAATTCGAATGGGGCATGGACTTTGGCGCGCCTCATGAAGTGGAACTGACAAAATTACATGATAAACCCTTGTTCGTGTATGGATATCCCAGCGCGGTGAAGGCTTTTTACATGGAGCCGTGGCCCGGTCGCCCGGAGGTCTGCAAGTCTGTTGACCTGCTTGCGCCGGAAGGCTACGGGGAAATCTGCGGCGGCTCGGAGCGGATGAGTGACCACGACGCGTTACTGGCGCGCATCCACAAAGAAGGCCTGCCTGAGGAAGCTTTCAAATGGTATCTGGAGCTGCGCAAGTACGGCTCCGTCCCTCACTCAGGATTCGGTATGGGTGTGGAGCGAGTCACAGCGTGGCTGTGCGGCATCGAGCATATCCGTGAAGCGATCCCCTTCCCGCGGACAATCAAGAGAGTGTACCCATAAGCGCAGACAGGTATGAGCAAAAAAGTCTCCCGGCTTTGGGAGACTTTTTTGCTTTACAGAAGCTGTGTGCTACGGAATGACTAAGACCTGTCCAACACTGATATTGTTGATATTCCGAATATCATTTGCGGAAGCGATTGCCGCGACCGTCGTGCCATGTTTAATAGCAATTGCGGTGAGTGTATCACTGGGTTTGACAGTATACGTGCGTGATTCGGAAGGCGTTACATCCTCGGATGGGATGGCTATGGCTACCGGTATTGTCAATTGTTCGCCCGTTTTCAACAGTTGAGGATTGGCACTCACCAGTTCGCGAACAGTCACCCCGTATTTATTGGCAATTGATTCAAAGGAATCACCTGCTGCCACCGTATGTTTTTGAGGCGTTGCTGGCGTTTCTGTAATCAGCTTTGCGCCAGCAAACTTATATAACTCCTCCAGCGTACCGTTGAACACATTCAGGTCCACATTGGCATTGATGCCATTAACACGACCCTTTTCACTATATTGCCAGAACGTCCATTTGAACCAGCCGCGCGGCAGGCTGGGCTGCATCCCGGGAACATACTGATTTGGATATTGTGCCAGCCAGAGAGCGTGGTCTTTTGCCCAGGTTGGAGGTCCGCCATTGGACTCGGAAAAGTAGTCCTGCAGGAAAAACTTTCCTGAATAGACGATCGGCTTTTTGTCGAAGGCATCTTCCACGCGGTCCAGCCAGGTCTTGGCAGCCGGAATAATTTTGTCACGGCGCTGTCCGTCATGTGTCTCAAGGTCAAGGACCGGAGGCAATTCACCCTCGTCGTTGAAGGATTTCACATAATCAATGAATGAGTCTGCCTGTTTTTTTGGATCTGCATTGGCACGGAAGAAATGATAGGCGCCCCGCAGTAGACCAGCACTCTTGGCTCCAAACCAGTTGTCATCGAAAGTGGGATCTTTGTAAGAAGTTGATTCACTTGCCTTGATAAAAACATAACGTTGACCCGCTGCACGGACTTTGGGCCAGTCGATCCCTGCATTCCAATAGGAAACATCGATTCCCGGAACCGTTGCCATATGCTTCTCCTTTTGTCAATTCAGATCGTTGACCAAACAAGATTAGCATAAAATAAATACAAAAGCAATTCCGAAATTTTTCATTGGCGATGTGTTTATAGCATTCTAATGAACAACAGTACTTAAGTATTAATTTTTCTCTACCATTGCACCAACCTTTATGGTATAAGAATCATATCCCTGCTGTGCTCGTGATGCTGCGCCTTCCGTTTTGAGCCAACACTTACTTTTAGGGTCTCTAACTCCAATAGAAATAACGCGATAGGCCTGAGCCAAGGCGGCGTTTCTGGGTCGGGACCCACCTGCGAAAGCAGGTTCAAAACTTTGCAGCACACGGCATTGGCGGGGAATCGATTATGAAAGACCTGACAGGTCCTCTGTCAGGTCTTGTCGTTTAAGGCGATTGATGTATGGCGATCGCGGCGCGCAGTCCCGACTCAAAAGCTCCCTGTATCCAGGCATGGTAAAGCGAGGCATGTTCGCCCGCAAAATGGATGCGACCTTCAGGCTTGACGATCTCATCGTGTAGCAAGGTCTGTTGACCGGGGTCAAAGAGGGCAAATGCGCCGCCTGCATATGGATCATCATGCCACATGTGTGAAGCGCCCGTTTCGAATTCCTCTCTGATCTGTGGGTGAATAACTGCCACGTTTTCAATCGCCTGCTCGATGCGCTCATGCGGCAGAAGCGAGCCCCAGCGCTGGGCATCCTCAGACCAGGTGTAACTTGCAAGCAGGATACCGCGTCCAGTGTCCTTGCCATAATCGGTGTAATACAAATTGCGAATGGCAAGGTCAGTGACCGTACCACCACCATAAATGCCATCATCTTCCTCCCAGAAGCGGCGGCGGGTCTGGAAGAATATCTTCGCAGAGGCGTCGTAATGAAGCTGTCGAATGGCGCGCTGCTTCGGGCGTGAGAAGGGCTTTAGCACTTCCACATGCCGCAAAACAGGGAACGGAACCGTAATAATCGCATAGTCGCCGCGCGCTTCAAAACGGCCAACCCGCGTCTGGTAATGGATGATCACTTCGTCGGGAGTCTGATCGATAGCGACCATGCGCGCGCCATAACGGATGCGAGGTCCCAGTGCAGGGAGAAAGGCGCAGGGAAGGTTATCCGCTCCGTCCACGACCTGGCACATGTTCGTGTAATAGTTGCCTCCATCCTCGCGGAACAGTTCAAGGAACGACGAGTTCATCATGGCTTCCTGGTTGTTGAGCAAGCCAAACATCTCGATCATGCCTTCCGACCAGCCTTTGAACTCCAGAAATTCACGGACGGAATACTGGTCGTACTCAGCATAGATCTGTTCCCAGCCCGCTTCGCCTTCCCGCTCGATCTTTTCCACAAGCGGACGGATCGTCTGTTCCCAGTAAAAACCGGAGATCTGTCCCTTTTCCACTTCCGAAACTTCGAACCCCAATAACTCAGGGTCCGCTTGAACATCTGCCAGTCTCCGTTTCACGCCTCCGACATACACATGGGCCTGCGGGTTGCCCATAATGAACTCACAGGTCTGCAAGCCAAACCTGTCAATATATGCCATGGTCAGCTCATGGGAGCGCGGGATGCGCATGGCGCCCGCTTCTCCATAGAGGCCACGCGCAAAAGGCTCGCGCATTGTGTAAATACGACCACCGACGCGGTGCTGCGCCTCAAGAACCAGAGGGTCATGCCCTGCCTGGAGCAGCTCATACGCCGCGGATAGTCCTGCCAAACCGGCACCGACAATAATTATTTTTTTAGGTCGTTCACTCTTGAAGTTTTTGGCAATCCCCTGTTTCACAACGTTTATATAATCCTGAATGGTGTGTTCGGTATGCATAGGAACCTCGAAAACAATGAAGATTAATAAAGAAATGTAACTTGCGTAACTGTATCTTATCCAGAATCAGATGTTTTTTCAATCACCCCTTTCGGACTTGACTCAGCCTTATCGCGAGAGTAGAATCGCCGCCATTGTATAAGCATTTAAAATTGAATAATGGAGATTTAGCGGCTGGGTCCCATGGTTTCAGTACGGCGGAAAACACCGCCTACTCAACCACCAGCGGGATCACGAGGTGGAGGTTCCCCCGTTCGAACGGGGCGCTAATCCTGGCAGACGATCGCCGGGAGAAAATCGGATCGATCAGCGGATGCCTCTGGAGTTTGTCACACACTCCTTTCTCCCTTCCAAAGTAAACGCCAGGAGTAACAGGTTTAAGGTTTAGAGAAACTCTGCTGCTCGGGTCGAAAACCAGTCGGCAACGACAGGGACAAGACAGGCGTAGTGAACCAGATATAAGGCTTGCAGCGTGTCTGGCATAAGTTGAAAGGAAGGGCTGTTTTATTTTATAGCAATGCTATTTCTTAAGGCATGCCCCGAGCATGCCTTTTTGTTTAATCCAAATTCGCTGGTTGAGTAGTTCCGAACGATAGTGAGGAACGTAAAATTGCACCTGCATGCACACCTGCCCCGGACGCAGGTGTCGAAACCAGCCATAAGAAACAGACTTGGAATTGGTGGTTTCGATACAGGCTCGAAGAACGCTCGCCTTACTCAGCCACCGAAATTTTCAAAAAGAGAGCAAGAATCGGGTCGGCAGATGGAAGAGATGTTCATAGAATACAATCAAAAGGAGAGACTATGGACACTCAAACGAATCTAAAACAGCTATCCGAAGATTATCTGCGAATCGAGCAGGCGATCCTGTACCTTGAAAATCACTATAAGGACCAGCCGGTGCTCGAAGAGGTCGCCTCAAATGTTGGGTTGAGCGAGTATCACTTCCAACGATTGTTTACCCGTTGGGCAGGGGTCAGCCCCAAGCGATTCCTGCAATTTCTGACTAAAGAAGGTGCGAAGGAACTGCTCGACCGGTCTGAGAACTTGCTGGAGACCACGCATCAAGTCGGGCTTTCGAGCCTGGGAAGGCTACACGACCTTTTTGTGACCACAGAGGCTGTGACACCGGGCGAGTTCAAGACCCGCGGCGCGGGCGTGACGATCCGCTATGGGATCCATCCTACGCCCTTCGGCAAATGCCTGATCGCCACGACGGAACGCGGCATCTGCCACCTGAGTTTCATAGAAACCAGTGAAGGCGACGCCATCGACAACCTCGTTGCAGACTGGAAACAGGCGAAAATGATCGAGGAGTACAGGTCGACAGTGCCCCTGATCGAGCCGATCTTTGACTTGCGGTACAACCACCACGGCAAGCCTTTGAGCGTCCACCTGCGCGGCACCAACTTCCAATTGAAGGTGTGGGAAGCGCTGCTGCAGGTGCCATCCGGTGAAGTGACGACCTATGCAGGAATCGCCTCACGGATCGGCAACCCAGGCGCAACCCGGGCAGTGGGAACAGCCGTGGGGCACAACCCGATCGCCGTGTTGATCCCCTGTCACCGGGTGATTCGCAAGGTCGGCGAATTTGGAAATTACCGGTACGGTGCGCTGAGGAAAAAGGCGCTGCTGGCACGTGAATTCGCCCTGAGCAGAATGGCACCCTAGCGCTACGAAGACGACACTTGCACCTGCATGCAAGTGCAGGTGAGGGTTATTTGAAGAGTTATATTTGGAACTTGCGCTTCGACTGCCCATGGTCCGCTCAGCGCGATAAATAAAAGGATTTGAATGAAAACGAAAATCTGGATTGCTTTACTGGCACTTTACATTGTCTGGGGTTCGACCTATCTGGCGATTCGCTTCACGGTGGAAACCATGCCGCCGTTCCTGCATGCCGCGCTGCGTTTTCTGATCTCCGGCGCGATCCTATATATCTGGCGACGCGCGGCAGGTGACCCTGTACCGACCGCGGGCAACTGGAAATCCACAGCGATCGTTGGGACCGCGCTCCTGCTTGGCGGCAATGGACTTGTCGCCTGGGCAGAGCAAACCGTCCCTTCAGGCGTTGCGGCGCTGATCATCACCACATCACCCTTCTGGCTTGTGTTGTTCGAGGCGATGCGAGCCGGCGGCACCAAGCCCACCTGGCAAGCCATCCTGGGGTTGATCATTGGCTTCGGCGGCGTGTTCCTTCTGGTCGGTCCCTCTGAAATCACGGGCGTGGAGGGCGGCTTCGATACCTTTGGCATTATTCTGCTGCTCTTCGCGCCGTTATTCTGGTCGATGGGCTCGATCTATGCCAAAGGCGCGGATATGCCAAAATCCACGCTACTTTCGACAGGTATGCAAATGCTGACGGGCGCGGTGGCGCTGTTCATCGTCAGTCTGGTCAAAGGCGAGTTGAGCGGATTCAGCTTCGTAGCGGTGTCGATGCGCTCCTGGCTGGCACTGCTGTATCTGATCACCTTCGGATCGTTGATCGGCTTTGTAGCCTATGGCTGGTTGCTCCACAACGCGCCGGTTTCATTGATGTCCACCTATGCCTATGTCAACCCTGTGGTGGCTGTGCTGCTCGGAAGCTGGCTGGCGGACGAACCTCTTAATGGACGTATCCTCATCGCCGCGGCGATTATCATCGGCTCGGTGTTCCTGATCAATAGCGCGCGGCGGCCTCCCGCGAAGGCGAAGACCGAACCGTTGCAGGCCGTCGCAGACGGCGATGATTAGACTTCACACTTTACTCTGTCCCTTATCTGCATCGTGCAGTTGGAAATTCAGTATCAATATCTAAGGAGAAAAAATGGACGCAAGAGAACTGATCAAGCAAGTAAAGGAAGATGGAGTCAAATTTATCTCATTGCAGTTCACCGATGTGACTGGCTCGGTCAAAAGCGTGGATATGCCCATCAGCGGACTGGATGGCGCACTCGAAGATGGCGTCTGGTTCGATGGCTCGTCAGTGGAAGGGTTCGCCCGAATCCAGGAAAGCGACATGCACTTGCGGCTCGACCCCGATACATATGCCGTGCTCCCCTGGTCTTCCACAGAGCGGCGGCGTGCGCGCATCTTCTGCGATATCTTTATGCCGGATGGCAAGCCTTTCGAGGGTGACCCGCGCGGTGTGTTGAAGCGTTTGATGGCAGGGATCGCGGAACGCGGCTGGACGTATAATATTGGACCCGAACCGGAATTCTTCCTGTTCAAGGCGGGCGGTAATGGTCATGGTGTTCATCCCGTACCGCATGACGTGGGCGGATATTTTGACTTCTCGGCAGTGGACGAAGCCGTGCGTGTTCGCACCGAGTTGATGGATGCTTTGCGTTCCATGGGACTCGAAGTGGAGGTGGGACATCATGAAGTGGCGCTCGGTCAGCACGAGATCGATTTCCGTTTTGCAAATGCAGTCAAGGCAGCGGATAATGTGCTGACTCTCAAGTACACCGTGAAGGCAATCGCCGCGCAGCATGGATTGACCGCCTCCTTCATGCCCAAGCCCGTCTTTGGCATCAATGGCTCGGGCATGCACTGCCACCAGAGTCTCTTCGACGGGGATGGCAACAATCTGTTCTTCGATGAGAACGATGAGTATCATATCTCGAGCGTGGCATATTCGTTCATTGCGGGTCAGCTCAAACATGCCCGTGGGCTTTCTGCTCTGGTCGCGCCGACGGTCAATTCATACAAACGCCTGGTTCCTGGATATGAAGCACCCGTATATATAGGTTGGGCGCAGCAAAACCGCTCGGCGCTGATCCGCATTCCGCGCTATACCGAAGGGCGCAATAAATCGATGCGCGCTGAGTTACGCTTCCCGGACCCATCATCGAATCCGTATCTCGCGTTCGCCGGAATGCTTGCCGCCGCGCTGGATGGAATCGACAATAATCTCACTCCGCCCAAGCCATTGAACAATGTCAACCTGTATCATCTAGA
>JAICQC010000147.1 GCA_025938055.1 Anaerolineales bacterium
CTGGGGCAACGAAATGGACTGGAACATCCAGGTGGATGTAAGGTCGGCAAGGCATGTCATCGAACACTCGGATCCGACACTCATTCCGCTCTCGGTCACAGTAGAAACCGCGCTGCGAAGAGTCTATCTCTCGGATTTGAGAGCGTCGGGAGCCTTGGGACAGCTGATTGCAAGGCAAGCCGAAGCCTTCGCGCTGGACGAGCAAAACGAAGCCAAATATGGACAGACCTGTGAAGGACTGCCGGATGACCTTATTAACTTCCAGCATGATGGACTTGCCTGCGCGATCGCCATGGGATGGAATGATGGAATTGAGGTCAAGGAATTTCCTTTGAAGCTGGAGGAAAAAGATGGCTGGCTCCATGAGCGCCTCGATCCTGCGGGAACACCTATATACCTCGTTACAAAAGTAGGTGGATCGCGCTTCAACGAATTTTGGCTACAGAAACTATTGAAAAGGTAAAATAATCATATGGACACAACACGTTTTCAAATCATCCAACCTGACGATCTCCCCGATTACCGCGATCGGGCAGGCGACATCGGGGAAGCCTCCTGGCCCGAGTTCATGATGCATGACTTGGTCGCGAACGAAAACTGGCATGAACTATTCGACCGTTTCAGTGAATATCAATTTGCCATGCTCGATACAGAAACGGAGCGGATGGCAGCGATGGGAAACAGCCTTCCGTTTCACTGGGATCGTCCGCTCGAGGAACTGCCGGAACGCGGCTGGGACTGGGTCTTCCTCAAAGCGGTGGCGGATCACCAGAACGGTGTGGAGCCCAACGTCCAATCTGCGATACAGATCGCGATCCATCCCGATTATCGAAGCCAGAAACTGAGCACTGGCATGGTCAAGGCTATGCGTGCCATCGGTCAATCGAGGGCATTCAAGTATCTTGTCGCGCCGGTGCGACCAAACCAGAAGAGCAAGTACCCGCTGATCAGCGTTGATGATTACATCAAATGGACCGACAGCGAAGGCTTGCCCTTCGACGCCTGGCTGCGAGTCCATGCACGGCTGGGCGCGCGGATCATCAAGCCCTGTCATGAGGCAATGAAGATTCACGGCACACGCGCCGAGTGGGAGGAATGGACAGGGATGAAATTCCCCCAGAGCGGGACCTACTTTATCCCCGGCGCTCTCAACCCAATGGAAATGGACGTCGAAAAAGACGAGGGTATTTATATTGAACCGAACGTCTGGGTGGTACACGAGCTATGAGCACTGAACGCTTTCAAGTCATTACCCCTTCTCACGCGGATTACCGTAACCTCGTGCGCGGACTGACCAGGGAGGTCTGGCCCGAGTTCATGCTGCATGACGCGGTTGCGAATGAACTCTGGCATGAATTGCTGGATCGTTTCCCGAATTACCAACTGGCATTACTCGATAAAGCGAAAAACCGCGTCGCCGGAATGGCAAACAGTTTTCCCATCAGGTGGGATGACAGCCTGGAAGACCTCCCGCAAGACGGCTGGGATTGGGCTTTCCAGGAGGCAGTAAAAAATCACAAAAATGGAGTTATCCCCAATTACCATTGTGCGATCCAGATAGTCCTCCGTCACGAATACCAAGGGCAGGGATTGAGTCAGCCAATGGTCAGGGCGGTCCGTGCGGTGAGCAAAGCGCAGGGATTGCAAGCATTGATTATTCCTATCCGTCCGAGCGAGAAAAGCAAATATCCGCTGACCAGCCCGGATGACTACATACGCTGGAAAACAGAGGAAGGTTTCCCATTTGACGCATGGCTGCGAGTCCATGTGCGCGCGGGAGCAACAGTCATCAAGGTTTGCCACGAGTCAAAGACCATCCGTGGCACGCGTGCCGAGTGGGAAAATTGGACGGGATTGAAAATTCCGCAAAGTGGACAGTACATCATCGATGGCGCGCTCAACCCGATCGATGTAAACCTTGAAAAGGATGAGGGCATCTATATCGAACCAAACGTCTGGATCGTGCATGCAGTAGGGTAGCGTATAATTACTTCTATGAGATTCGCCCACTTGCTGGCGTTCACATTCGCTTTCTTTTTACTTGCCTGCCAGCCGATTGTTTCTCCCACCGTCACGATCATTGACAATGAACAGATCATCACGCTCCAAACGGACGAACGCGCTCCTTCTGCATTGCTAAATAAGGCAGGAATTACCCTTAATCCCGGCGACAGCCTGCTCCTCAACGGACTCCCCGTTACCCTCGACCAGCCAATTACCAATTACCCAGTTACTCTCCAACTCCGCCGTGCAATACCCATAACGATCATCGCACCTGAGGGCGAGCAAAAAATCCGATCATCTGCTTTCAGCGTCGGGGAAGCACTGCATGAAACATCAGTACGGCTACGCGCAGGAGATAAGGTTACTTTAACTCTTAATTCTCCAATCTCGAGTTCCCCAATCTCCATTCTTCCATCGCGCGACCTCACCATCACATCCGACGGAAAAACCGTCGCAACGACCTCCTCCGCTCAGACTGTCGGCGAGGCGCTGGCTGAGGCTGGGATTCCCCTCATCGGTCTGGATTACAGCCTTCCCGCAGAGAATGAACCGCTGCCTTCGAATGGGCAGATCCGCGTGGTGCGCGCGACCGAATCCATGCAGCTTGCGCAGAAACCCATCCCGTTCGAGAGCGAACTGCAGGCTTCCGCGGATGTGCCGCTCGATACAACCCAGATCCTGCAGCCCGGCGAACCTGGTCTCATCGTCCAGCGTATACGCATCCGCTATGAAGATGGGCAGGAGGTCTCACGCCTCACGGAAGACGAGACGCTCGTACGTCCGCCGAAGACGCGAATCCTCGCTTATGGGACCAAGATCGAGGTTAAGACCGCAGTCGTAGATGGGCAGAACATCGAATACTGGCGCGCGGTGCAGATGTACGCCACATCGTATTCGCCATGCCGCTCGGGCGCCGATCGGTGCTATCCCGGCACATCCAGCGGCAAGAGCCTGCGAAAGGGAATGGTGGCGATGCGCTATAGCTGGTATCTCAACATGCAGGGACAGCAGCTGTACATTCCGGGCTACGGGTTTGCCACAGTCGAAGATGTCTGCGGCGGCTGTGTAGGCAGGCCGTGGATCGACCTTGGGTTCAGCGACAATAACTTTGAACCCTGGCATTCCTGGGTCACGGTGTATTTTTTGACACCGGTACCGGCGAATGTAATTCATGTTCTGGAGTAATTCGCGCTGAGCGGAGTGACGAGCGAACGTGAGGAACGTAGTCGAAGCGCACATTACATGAGAGTTCTGCGCTTCAACTGCGAGACTGGACATAATACATCCAGCCTCTCCGCTCAGCGCGAAAATAATTATGAGTAAAACCCAAAAAGCCATTCTCTCTTTTTTATCCATTTTTGCCTGTGCCACTTTGTTCCTGGCATTCTGGCTCTGGCGGGCACAATGGCAACAGCCGCTTGGGCCCGCACTGCAGAGTACCACCCCAAGTCCGTTTCGGTTGCCTGCCACCTGGACGCCTGACCCGGATGCAATCCAAACCCTGCAGGCTGCACCTACAAATATCCCCGTCGTACAAGCCTCGCCTCTGCCAACGCTCACCCCGAACGTCGGCTTGTGCGGCGCGCCGCCGGTGATGAACATCCTGGCGATTGGCGCAGATACGCGCGGCGACAACTACAACTACGGGCTTGCAGATGTGATCCGGCTGGTGCGAGTCAATTTTGTGAACCCGAAAGTGACGATCCTTGAATTTCCACGCGACCTGTGGGTGGAGATCCCCGACATCGCGGACAACCTCAACGGGCAGGATCACGAGAAGCTCAACCAGGCATACCTGTATGGCAACCCCGGCTTTGGATACACCGACGACCCAGCGCGCGGCCCGGGTCTGCTCGCACGCACACTCACCCTCAACTTCGGGACGCAGATCGATCACTACGCCGCGGTCAACATGCGCACGTTCGAGAAAATTGTCAACGCGGTGGGCGGTATCGATGTCACTTTGCCGGAAACAGTGGATGGTCGCACAGCGGAGGACACCAACAAGCGCCTGCTCTTCCCGGAAGGCACACATCATCTGGACGGAACGCGTGCCCTCACGCTGGCGCGCATCCGCATCGAGGGCGGACTGGCACGTGCAGAGAATCAAAATCGTGTGCTGTGTGCCCTGCGCGACAAAGTCACCAGTCGGGCAATTGTCACCAAGATTCCCGAACTGATCCGGGCATTTCAGGGCGCGATCCAGACCGACCTGAGCCCCGAACAGCTCAGCCAACTGGCTTGCATCGGCACACAGATTCCCTCCGGCAATATTGTCTTTGCGAGCTTTCCTGCCGAGCATTTTAAACTGACGCGCAAGTATGATCCTGTTTTCAAGAATACAGTTTCGGTCTGGGATGTCAACTTCGACACGCTCCGCAGTTATATCAGCCTGTTCCATAACGGTGCCTGGCCCAATGAAGAGACGGCTCAGCCAGAGAGTTCCGACGAGGAAAGTGTCATTTGCCAATAAATGAGATCCCACCACTGGATGCCGAGGCGCTGCTCCGGCGCTATCATCTGCGCGCTCACAAGGGACTTGGACAGAATTTCCTTCAGGACCCGCTGGCGCTGGAAGAGATCGTTAAAGCGGCAGAGATTCAACAAACGGATACGGTGCTGGAGATCGGTCCCGGGCTGGGAAGCCTGACGCGGTATCTGGCAGCCTCCGCCAAAGAGGTGGTGGCGGTCGAATTGGACCAGAAACTGCTCCCGCCATTGAATGCCATTCTTTCCTCCTACCAGAATGTCGGCTTAATCCACGGCGATATCCTCAAGCTTTCCCCAACGGAATTGATCGCTGAAAAAGACTATATCGTAGTGGCTAACATTCCCTACTACATCACCTCGGCAGTGATCCGTCACCTGCTCGAAGCAGACGTAACGCCGCGCCGAATTGTGTTGACAATCCAAAAAGAAGTTGCCCAGCGGATTTGCGCGCAGCCGGGAGACTTAAGCCTGTTGGCGTTAAGTGTGCAGGTCTATGGCAAGCCGCGTATAGCGACGCACATCCCTGCTGAGGCGTTCTTTCCTGCGCCCAAGGTCGATTCGGCAGTCCTGGTGGTGGATATTTATCCCACCCCACTGATCCAAGAAGAATTACTTGATACATTCTTTAGACTGGTCAAAGCAGGATTTAGTCAGAAGCGAAAAACGCTGCGGAATTCACTTTCCGCAGGCTTGCACATCCCGCCTTCTGATTCGGCAGAACTCCTTACAAGCGCGGGCATCGATCCACAACGCCGTGCAGAAACCTTAAGTATTCAAGAATGGGGAAATTTGTCCGAAAAACTTTAAAGGGGTTTTACTTTTCCAGCGTAGTGTCATGCTGGAGCACACGCTTGCGCAGGTCGCGATAATGCCACCAAACATCCCAGATGCGTGCCGCGGCCTCAAGTTGAATCTTCAAAGACATCTTTGACTTCCCCCAGCGACGATCCGCAAAATGGATCGGTGTTTCGACGATCTTGTATTTCATCAGATAGGCGACGTACGCCATCTCCACCAGGAAGATGTATCCATTGGAGCGAATGCGGTCCAATGGCATGCTCTGTAAAACCTCACGGCGCCACATGCGGTACCCGGTGGTCACATCGCGCAACGGGAAGCCAAGAATGGTTCGCGCGTAGAGATTTCCGAACGCCGATAAAGCCTTTCGCCAGAGGGGCCAACGGCGGGCAAGTGAGCCGCCTTCTGTGTAACGGGAGCCGATGACCACATCGCAGGTAGCGATGCGGCGTTCCATCTCTGTCAGAACGGCTGGGTCATGAGAAAAATCCGCATCCATCTGAACAATGGCATCCGGTTTCATCTCAAATGCTTTTTTAAAACCTTCGATATAGGCGGAGCGCAGTCCTTTTTTGCCAATGCGATGTAAGACAAACACGTGATTGACATGCTGAGCTGTCAGTTCATCGGCGATCCTGCCGGTGCCGTCGGGACTATCATCGTCAACGACCAGCACAGCCAGATCAAGTGGAAGCGATAATAAAGCGGAGACCAGTCTTGGCAGGTTCTCCGCTTCGTTATAAGTCGGTAATACTATCGTGATTCGCATCAATGTTTATTCAAGAGGTCCTTTTTTAATTGGTCGACACTTGAAAAACGTCCGTAGACCGCAGGGACCTCGGAGATCTGGATGGCAAGACGATCAGCACGTTTCGACGCTTGTTCGCGATCATGAATAGGATAGAAATAATCCAGAGATTGGTCCAGCCGGGAACGGATCCGCTCCTGGAACGCGGGGAGATTCGGGGGCGTCAGAACGACCACGAAATCCGTCGGGCTGATATGGCCCAGAAAATCTTCGGCTGAGCCGGTTTCCTTCATGGTGTTGTGAATCATCAGGCTGATGGCGCGCAGCACGTCATCCGAGGCAACGAAGCCATACGCCTCGCGGAACGCGTCCAGGTGCTGAATACATATGTGGAGCAGCGCCCAGCCGCTCTTGTGGATGACGTCGGAGAGGTGTTCTTCTACGAGCGGTCCCTCGGGCAGGCCGCTCACGGGATTGGTCAACGAGCCCTGACTGACCCGCTTAAGTGCATTACGCACGCGCAGACGCAATTCCTGAACATCGAAAGGCTTGGTGATGTAATCGTCCGCGCCGACTTCGAATCCCTGCAGCCGGTCGATGCGTTCGCGTTTTTCGGTAAGGAAGATGATTGGAATCTCGTTGGTGCGCCGATCGGACCGCACACGCCTGGCAACTTCATAACCATCGATATCAGGCAGACGAATGTCCAGAATCATCAGGTCGGGAAGAACCGTTTGTGCAGCGCGCACTCCATCCTCGCCCCAGTTGACCGTAAACACCTCATAGCCCTGCACGCGGAAATAGGCATTCAACATCTCGGCTACGTCGAGATCGTCTTCCACAATCAGAATTTTGGATTTGGCCTCTGCCACGATATTCCCGCCTGTTATGAAATGGGTTCTTTTTGAATGACAAACTCACAAACTGCATCACCCACGGCAACGCACTTTGACTCATTAACGCGGAACTCATTCCCGCCCGAAACCCACTTTAGCGCCTCTTGCAGCAGGCCTGTTGCGATATAGCAGACTGGTTTATCCGCATTCGTACGTCCCCAGCATACGGGACATTTGTGGATCGTCCAGATAAATTCTGTGTCTTTTTCTTCAACCGTGCTGTATTGATCGCTCAACTGAGAAAAGATTTTGGCAAATGCGGGCAATCCGATACGAAGCTTGGACTGAAGAGGCAGCACCACAAAAGCCAGGTCTGCTGCGCCAGCCAGCGCGCCAAAGTTCTTCAACGCGTCAGAGAAAGTGGCACGCCCGGCGCGCAGAGCCAGACCACGCCCCCCGCGTGGGCCGTACATTTCCTCCAGCGCCACACCGATCGCAGAAAGCTCGGCGAAATCGAAACCTTTATCCAGGTTATCGGGTGGATAATTTTCAATATAATTATTCAAGCCACCGAGATTCAGGATGGCATTAAGTCCATTGCGGCCCATCACCTCTTCCAGAGATTTGATGATGATGAGTCCGAACTTATTTGGATAATACAGACCGGTCTTTTGAACAGGGCTCATAACAAGACTCCACTAAATCAGTTTCGACAGATCTTCGGCGGCGCGGCGCATGTCCAAAAGTATCAGGCCCAATTTTGCCTGTTCACGCGCAAGTGCAGTAAGAACCGCTTCCTCCCCTACGGACATAAGGACGACATATCCCTTTTCTCCCTTGACATACACCTGTTCAAGCGAACCGCGTCCCAGTTCGGTTGCGATTCGCTCACCCAGTGACAGCATGGCGGCAGACATGGCGGAAACACGATCTTCTTCGACGCCCTGAGGCAGGGCAGATGCGATGCTAAGACCGTCCACACTGACAACAGCAGAGGCTTCGATATCAGGCGAAGAAGCTTGCAGTTCTCGTAGACGGTCCACCATTTTTTGCGTGCGTGACGTTGACAAGACAACCCTCCTGAATGGAGATGTGATGAGTCCAGTTTGGGAGCCAGGTGCGTATAATTTTGGCTTGCGGATAATTTAGCATAGTGGAGGAAAAGTGTCAAGCCAGCCTGCCAGAAACGAAGCTGCACGGCAGGAGGGATACCCGCTGCCCCATGCTATAATCCGCAGACGATTTAAGAACCGATGATGAAAAAAGTCTTCCTTTCCATTCCAGTTTTGGCTTTACTGTTCAGTTTATTCCCTCGGGCGAGCGCTTTGGCGCAAGGTATAACTCCCGGTGAAGAACCTGCGAGCGGCGCGGTAGTCTGCGCTCCCGATGTATATCTGACCCCTCCAGACGATTGCCTGCCCCTCGGGCCATCGACGTACATCACAGAAATGGCTAAACTCGGACTCACGTTTCCTGAGCGGGCTCTGCCTGCGCTCAAACCAGACCCCGCACTCACGCAGCTCCCTTATCTTTATTTCCAGTTGGAAGAGGATATTGTTCCTGTATTGAGTGGGCCCGGCGGTAATGACACCGGGCAAGCCTTTCAGCCGGGGTTTGTATATGTGTCTTATATCGACCGTGTCGAATCGAACGGCGTTTACTATATGCTTCAAAACGGCGGCTGGATTCCGGGAAAGGGTTCCCGCATTGGTGAATACTCTCGGTTTCAGGGATTGCAGTTCCGGGCTACGCCTCCAAATTCATTTGCCTGGCCGTTACCGTTTTATACTGGAAGCATACCCGTTTATCGAGTGCCCGGCTACAGCGCGCCGCTGACCAACAGGATCCTTTATCCCTATGTGGATATTGTCCGTGTCTATGATACCCAGACTGCAGATGGCGTGGAATGGAACCTGATCGGTCCTGACCAATGGGTGGAGGCGCGCATCCTGGCAACCGTTACACCCAACCCGGCTCCGCCCGAGGGCGTCACCACCGGCCGCTGGATCGACGTCGACCTCGCCGAACAAACCCTCTCTGTTTACGACAATCATCAATTGGTATTTGCCACCGTTATCGCCAGTGGGCTGGACCCGTTCTGGACACGACCGGGCATGTTCCAGATCTATCAGAAAAAAGAAACAGAGACGATGCGCAACAATGACCCGACGGATTATTATTACCTGGACAACGTCCCATGGACCATGTACTTCGATAAAGCACGCGCCTTGCACGGGGCCTACTGGCGCACGCGCTTCGGGTATCCCCAGTCACATGGCTGTGTGAATTTATCGGTCGGAGATGCTCACTGGCTTTTTAATTGGGCGCACGAGGGCGATTATGTTTTTGTACATGATCCTTCCGGGCTTACACCCACCGATCCCGCGCTTTATCATGATTGGGCGTATTGACACTTACTGGTGCACATGGTAAACTCCTGCCCGCTTGTTAGGAAAGAAAGTTGGTCCCGTGGTGTAGCGGCCTAACATGCGGCCCTGTCAAGGCCGAGATCGCGGGTTCGAATCCCGTCGGGACCGCTTGTATAGACAACTTTGTGGATCCACAAAGTTGTTTTCTTTTAGTTCGGATCTATCATTTTGTCTGTGACCAAGAAACACAACACTATCGCTGCACTAAGGACGTAGGCGCAAGAAAGCTCAGTGAGACTGCGGAAAAGATTTGAACTTTCCTCGTTAGCAAAACTTTATGCTCAGAGCCATTTATCGGACTGCCTTCAATACTCTCCAATTCATAAGTATGAGAGGGATATTGCACAAAAATACTTATTTTAGACATAATCGAAATTATGTTTTACGCCATTGATTACGAATCATCAGCGCCAGAATTCGGGTAGGAAGATTCGAACAAGAACATCCACAATCAGGCTCAACACGAAAAGGGTGCCAAAGAAACGGTTATACCTAAATGCCATTGTCGCGAAGTAAAGAGGCCAGCCGCCCTGCCCTTCTGGAAAATTGGCGGGACGCGTTGTGGGTTTGGGGCGGAGGAACGCAGACAAAACGATTCGCAACTGTGGAAGCGCGAGCAGAACGATGAAGAACAGGGGAGTGAAATACTGAGCAGCAACCAGATAAATCAGTAGGAAATATGACAGAATCATCAGTATGAGGACCAAATAGCGTGCCGCTTTCTCACCGATCAAGACGGGCAATGTATGAATTTTTTTCGCCTGATCCCCCTCAATTTTGTCGATATGCTTACCTAAGATGACTGTGGTGACCCCGAATGCGTAAGGCAAGGTTGCTAAAACCACAGTC
>JAICQC010000453.1 GCA_025938055.1 Anaerolineales bacterium
GAGAATATACCTGGCGTTGTGCTCATGGAGCTGCCAAAGTCCGCCGCCGATAACCGTATATTCATACCATGCATTACCGTTTCGTCTGCAAACCAGGCTGACCCCATAACTCTTTTGGCCCAGGTTCTCCGCTAGCATCCGAATCGAGACATCCTTATAGTTGCCAGGTTTGTATGTAAAGTAGGCACGCAAATTCGCGTCATTGAGATGAAACATCAGTCCATCCTTCAACTTCGAAACAGCGACTTTGCTTTGCCTTCCTATGATGGAGCTTTCCCAATCCGTCAGAGTATTCGGTTCTGAGAAGATGATCAGTAAAGGCTCCAGTTGCCCTCCGATGGCGGATGTTGAGTCTTCGGTGGCGTCTGCTAGGGGTGGGGTGGTTGGTTCCGTAGCACTATTCTCTGCAATGGATGCTGCGCCTGAGGGCGTCGCTGCTGAGAACTGCCCCGTTCCAAGGGTTCTCACGATGAGCCCGGCAACCGCCAGGGTTCCTATCATGGCAGCGCCAATCAGGAGCGCCCTGGAAATGGATGGTCGCGGTATGGATGTAGCCATCCCTTCGGGCTTTTTGGGGATTGATCTCGCTGGCGGTGTAAGGGAATCAGTCGTGACCGACTTTATTTTTTTAATCGTGGGCGCAGCCTCTATCTCCACAGGTTCATTCTCGGCTGGCTTGGGGATCGGCAGGTTGCCTGCAGCAGTGAGCAGGACTTTGATTTCCTTCAAGTTTTCCTGGTACGATTTTTCACTAAAATCGACATATTGGAACCGTCGCAATCGAAACGGTATCTCGCCAGACTTTAATTTGACCGGAAGGATCTCTTTGCCCGCGTCGATCGCGTACCCAATCTCATCCTTTACATTCTGCGATTGAAGCGATTCGGGTGAGAGAATGATCATGAAGGTCTTGCAGGATTCAAGCGCGTTTTCCACCTCATCATCCCAACGTGCGCCCGTTGGAATGTCTAACTGATCCAGCCATACATCAAACCCCGCCGACTTCAGGTTTTTCGTGAGTCGCACAGCAAAACTGGAATCGGCTCTGGAGTACGAAATGAACGTTGACACCATCACCTCCTCATCTTGAGCCAACTTGTCCATCCAATGTATCACGTTTCACATGGAGATACAAGACCTCTCGAGGAATCCTGGGTTTGGATCCCTTGCTGCCTATCAACTCGATGCAGAAAGAAAATTACCTGCTTGTAAGGACACCTGGTTTATGATACATTGTAAATGAATCGGAACTAGGTTTGGGTGATAGGAGGTTCAAATGACCACGTTTATTTCCTATTCGCGGGTGCATTCGGAATTCGTGGTTCGACTGGCAAGAGATCTTAAGGCTGCCGGTTATGACGTCTGGTTAGACCAGCTGGATATTCCGAAGGGGGCACGGTGGGACGATGCCATAGAAGCGGCGGTTGAAAGAAGCGCCACCTTCATGATCGTGTTATCCCCCGAATCCATTGAGTCTCAAAACGTCAAGGATGAACTCAGTTATGCGATCGACGCGGGCAAGCACATCCTGCCAGTTGTGATCCGTCCCTGTAAAATTCCCCTCCGGTTGAGACGATTTCAATACGTAGATTTCACTGATAAACCCTACAAAGACAGTCTAGCGGATATCAAGCGGCTTCTAAGCAATACGCAACGTCGGGTGCAAGCCGCAACAGAGGGGCCAGCGCATGAAGCAGGAGAGCCTTCACCGCTGGTCACGGGTCCGCTGCTCTCGCGTGATTTGATATCTCCAGCGGAACCATTATCGCCAAAAGAGACTGGCACCCGGGACCGACACCAAGTTCTTATTGCCCAGGTGAGCACGGCTGTCCTTGTGCTCGCCCTTGTGGGTGGAGCCATCGTCTTTAGTCGCAACCGCAATCAGGTCCCGGCTCCTACGCCTCCTGCCTCAACTGACACGTTGACGCAGCCACCGCCGACCACCACCTTCACCAGTACCCCTATTCCCGTGCCCCTGGAGGTTCCGGATGAGTATGGCGTCACGATGCGTCTCGTCAGTGCCGGCGATTTCCTCATGGGCAGCGAGTCCGAAGTGGGGGATGAGCAGCAGGTTCAAATTCATTACCTTGACACGTTTTACATAGATAAATACGAGATCACCAATGCGCAGTACCGCGCCTGTGTGCAAAGAGGTGCATGCCTGCCGCCCGACGGAGTCGATTCGGCGACACGGGATGGATATTACAACAAGCCTGAATTCAACAGTTATCCTATGGTCCACGTGGACTGGAATATGGCACGGAGTTATTGTGAGTGGCGCGGCGCACGTTTACCTACAGAGGCGGAATGGGAAAAAGCCGCCCGGGGTCCAGATGCCAATCTCTATCCCTGGGGCGAAGATCTCAGCTGCGATCGGGCAAACTATTCTGGCTGCCAGGAGGATACTGTCCGGGTTGCTGAGTTCCAAAACGCCGTAAGTCCTTACGGGGTGTATAACATGGCGGGGAATGTGTCTGAGTGGGTGAGCAGCCTTTATCTTGAATACCCCTATGATTTGTTCGACGGGCGTGAGGACCTGGAGGCGCCCGGCGAGCGCGTCATTCGCGGTGGCTCTTGGCTCGGCGCGGAAGGGGAAGACGAGCTTCGCTCCAGCCGCCGTCAGCATGCGGACCCATCGACCGCCAGAGAGGATCTCGGGTTCCGCTGTGTGAGAACACCGGATGAGTTGTTCCTGGCATTTGCCCTTGTTGCAGACACGCCTGAGAATTCCTCCACGGCGACTGCCGCGGTCGCCACAAAGCGCTCGCGTGACACACAGGTGGCCAGGACGGCAACTGCGATGGCTTCAAAACCTGCCACCAGTACTCCTTCTCCCAAAGCTACTACCGTTACGCCACCCATAACCATCACCCGGGCTCCGACAACCGTCACGCCATCTGATACGCCTAAACCACCTACAACTGAACCGCCGCCTCCACCCACAACCGAGATCCCTATCATTACAACGCAGCCGCCCTATCCGTGAAGTTCTAACTTAAGAGTTTGCATGTCACGCTAAAAGCTCGACCTGCTTTTTTTGTGCTGTGCCAGGACAAAAAGACGGGAAAGTTTGCGGAAACGATCTGGGTGAAAAGCAGTAGGTCGGGATGTCATCCCGACCTACTTTCTTATTGCGGTTCCGGAAGGTTCGCGCACGTCTGTTCGTAGGGCTCGCTTCCGAAGAACGTCTCCCACTGGGTAAGGCTAAGATTCTCGATCAGGTAGGAACATGCGGCGCCTGTGAGGTCCGGGCTCGTAATTTGCCGTATCGCCGAAAGCTCCCAGAACTGGAGGGTTTGCGAGGAGGCAGTTGCCAGGGTATCCCCGTCCGCGGAAAACGAGACGCCGTTCACCGCGCTCAGGTGCGGGATGCGCGCCACCTCTTTTCCGCTCTGCACGTCCATCAGATACACGTTTCGCGAAGTGCCCACGGCGAGCAACGTCCCGTCCGGGTGGAACGCGAGGGAGGCCGCCTGCCCCTTCTCAAACGAGCTTAGCTTCGTCAGTTGTTCGCCGTCAAACTGAAGGATGGTCGTCTCACCGCCCGAGCTGTCTGACGCCAGCAGCGATCCATCGGCACTTACCGCCAGCAGGGCGTTATCGCCGGTAAATTCATAGGTCGGCAGGGCGCCATTCCCATCCGCGTTCAGCACGGTGATCTTCCCCTGCGAGCCCACCGCGAGGATATTGCCCGCGCTGGCGA
>JAICQC010000341.1 GCA_025938055.1 Anaerolineales bacterium
GAAGTCTTTCGTAAGCGCCATCGAGACGCCCGGTCCGCCGCGGGAGTAGGAGGTGTAGGCTATGGCATACTGCTCGAGCTCGGGCACGTAGGTAACGCGTGGGTCTTCGACGCCCCACAGCTCCTCAGGGAAGTTCTCCACGTCGGGGGCGAAGGTGGGCTCGGGGTCGATCTCCCAGTTCGAAATGCCGTCTTTCGAACGGGCAACGGTGAAGTGAGAGTGACCACGCATATCCTCCACGCGGCATAATAGCAGGGTGGTGCCATCCGGGAGCATGGTTGCGCCCGGGTTGAACACCGTATTGGCTCGATACGGAAGGTCTGCCGCCGTGAGGACGGGGTTATTCGGATGTCGTTCGATCAGGGAGGAAGCTCGGGACCACGGATGTGCCATAGAGGATTTCCTTTCTACCGATAAGGATCTGAAATTGATTGTAATCTATTGCTTGACGTTTCGCTCCCCGCGGTGTTACAGCCGGAACCCGCTTTGTGCCGGGAAAGCTGCCTGACCGCCGCTCCAGCAGGAGATTAATTAAAAAGCAGAACTCCGTTTCTGCAGAGTCCTGCTGCTCCTATTGCTTCAGTTTGATACCGTCACGTTATTATGTTCGGCTCAAGATGGTCAAAGGTTTCATCGTCTGTGCCCCAGGCAAAGATTTGAAGAGTTGGAATGACTAAATTATCTGCCTGCAATTTTCCCACGCCCAACTGAATGGTCACGTCACTGAGTTCAACCGTATGGACCTTATCATCGAGCGACTTGGTGCGCAAATTTGTGCCCTTGATGACGGCTCCCGGTACGACGAACCAGATCTGACTGAACTTGTCAACGCGTTTCAGGAACAAGTTAATCATGGGGAACTCCTACTTTGATGTTCCAATTATAGAGTATTTTTCTCATTTCTCAAGGTCGATAAATGCCTGCGTCTTGATCTGTAGTGCATTTTCCTGCTACTCCCTGATGATTTCAGGAACCGATAATCTCTTCGTAAGGATGGTGACGATCTCCCAAAGATTTTCGGCGTGGTGCGTTTCTTCTCCTTCCCCATTCGTGTTCGCAGAATGGGGACTGCGCACGTACCCGGAGCGGTAAGGTCGGGATGGGGTCATCTTAGAGTGCTGCGCAAAGACCCTCGCCATTAATTGTAAAACTCTTTTATTGTGTACCTGTTGAAGTACCAGATATAAATTGCCGGGTAAAGAAGACCACGAATTACCCGCCCCCATAACTGCGTCTGTGCTTCATCAGAAACCTGCCCGGAATTGATCAGCAGGGAATTGTTGATGGCGATCAGGACATAATGCAGTGTTACCAGCACCAGCAATGATTTTCGGGCGTTTTCTTTTCCCTGCCATACGCCAATCGCACTGATGATGATTCCTATGCTCAAAGGGAGCGAAAGTAAAATACTGACAATATTTCCTGCGCTATTCCCCGAAACCAGCAGGAACAGGGAGAGCAGCAATGGGGCAATGCCGACCAACAGGATGGCGTACACCGTGAGAATCCAAACGCCAGGCGGGCGGCGAGATGCCTTAGGTGCAGCTTGAGAAGGTTGGCTGTTTTCCATTTTCGTTGTACTCACTCTTCCAACTCAGCAGCTTTTTCAAAGGACTCTTTGCCTTCGTTGTACGAGAAGTAAATAAGCCCAAGCGCACCGATTGAATCGACAAACCCGAAACCTGAAAGCTCATAAATCAAACTGGCAGCCAGCAGCACGATTGACATGTATATACACACCATCGTACAGTTCGCGTCTGCCAGGATGGGAGAGGATGTGAGGGTATGCCCCACCCTGCGCTTGCCGAGGACTAACAACCACATGACCGCTATCGAAACCACGGAAATGATCAACCCGGGGAGTGTGGTTTCAGGCTTATGCGAGGTAAATAAATTATAGATGGAGGTAATGCCCAAGCCAACGGCAAACAGGTAAAAAGATGTGCCAGTGACCCGCAGCGCAGCTTTTTCGAATTGCGAGCGGGGTGTATTGGGGTGCTGCCGAATTCGCAGGACCATGGCAAGAATCCCAATTCCCGACATGACTTCGATGAACGAGTCCACGCCAAAGCCGAAGAGGGTAAGCGCTTCATCGGAGAAACCCAGGAAGACGGAGATCAGTCCTTCTACACCATTGTAGAAAATCGTAAAGATTGCCAGCCAGAATGCGTACCCCCAATACTTGTCCATAGCTATTTGAGTACCTGTTTCCATTACTATTCCTATATAATTACCTGCTCAAATTACGTGCGAGATTCTCAAAGTATTTTGCCCATATCTTTTTCAATTGTCCTGGCAGCATAGCTTCCATTATCCTGAACAAACCAGACGTTCTCATCATTACCTGAAGATGAACCTCCGTTCCACCGTCTTTCGGCACAAATGTGAAGGATTGCGTGGGGAGCAGAGCCATACCGCTTTGCGCCTCGATGACAAGTTTCCGGTTTGGAACAAATTCAACTACCTTCATGAGTAGTTGCTTTTTGCCCATGAAATTTACCTCTTCAAAGAATGTTGAGCCAATAGCCGCCGGGCCGCTCAAGTTACTCACCCGCGGAACATCGGTTCTCCACTCGGGAATTTTGCTTATGTCGGAAATGTAAGCGAACACCGTTTCTACCGGAGCATTGATCTTCCCAACTTGTTCAAACGTTATCATGATTTATCTCCTTTTTTATACCTGCTTCGCCCTCTCCAAATTCAACGCCAGTAACTTCTCCAAAATCTCCTCATCGGATAGGTCACTTTTCCACCCATACGCCGCAAAGACGGCTTCATCCAGCCGCTTGTGGGCGAGATCGAGCCAGGTGGGGCGGGCGTTGTATAAGTTCGTCAGTGTTCTCTTGGACCCCCTCCGCTCCGCTTCGCGGGACACTTCCCACCAGGGGCACAGGTCGAGGAAGTGTTCCTGGTACGTCTGCTTCTCGCGTGTGGTCCCACGTTTCCACTTGCTGACGAAGTCCTGCGGTGTAAGCGGCATGTTAGTTCCCTTTGCTAGATTGTACAGGAAAACGGCTGCAAGTGACAGCCACCTTTGCGAAAAGCATTCACCACGGAGCACACAGAGAAAAAATAAAGAGTTTTCTCTGTGTGCTCCGTACTCTCGAATGTCATTCTGAGCGGAGCGAAGAATCTCTTGTTCGCTCAGGATCAACTCCGCGAAGAATCTCTGACACCGAAATTACGAGACTCTCACCGCACCTGGGGTGGGTGCAGGTGTCGGTCGCGGCGAACGCTCCCTCAGAGTGACATGGTGTTTTTGAGATGACTTGTAATTACTAATCTCTACTCTCCAATCTCTGCCCCCCAACAAAAACCCTCCCCAGGCATTCACCTAGGGAGGGGGAGTATGGAATGGCGAAAAGCAGAGGTTGTTAGCTGATGACGAACGAATCCTGGTTGCCGGGCAGGTCCCGGGCAATGGCTTCGACGATTGGGAAGGGCTCCATGCTGACCGAGGTCTGCGTGGTGTAGTTCCACCAGACGCCGCCTTCTTCTGCACGCACGGCTTCACCGGCTTCGAGCACATTCTGATTGGCATCGCGGATCACGACCGACACGCCTGCCACCAGCACATTGTCTTTTGCCTTCACACGGATGGTCTGCCCGACCTCGCCGGTCCAGGCATCCACGTTGATCTCGAGCACTTTGGGCGTCCCGAACCAGTCAGACACGGCAAGATTGTATGCCGTCCCGCCGGTGCCTTTTGCCAGGGTCACGTACACATCCTGGGTCTTGGCAAACTTGGCGTACGTGGTCGCCTCCCGAAAGGCTTCCTGCTGCGTCAATTGCCTTTCGGTGAACTGGCGGTTATCGTCGAACGCGGGTTTGTTGGCAATGATGGTCTTGCCCGAGCGGGTCGTGCGGATCACAAACTGATCGCCAACCGAACCGGACAGACCTCGAACAAATATATTATTAGTTACTTTGGCCATAGTGTTAATAATCCTTTCAGTGTCAATGTAGTTTTTTGATGAACCTGCATTCGCCATTCCTTGCTCGCCGGTCATCCTATACTCATCCTATAGTGAACCTATACTCAACCTATAGTCATCCTATAGTCAACCTATACTGCATTCCATATTTCGATCCTGTGTTTAATCAAGCGACAACTTATTGTACGTTAATTCTCCCATTATTTCCTTTTCATGTTTGAAGAGTCAGCCAACATTTATGAAAGCAGATGATTCCTTTCAGTGGCGCTTCGCAAGAAACATGCATAACTACGTGAGATGTACTAGCGCAAAGATAGGGAAGTCCCTACTTTTTTTCTAGAGAGGCGAATCGTATAATGCCAATCATCCGCGCCGAACATTGAGCTTGTTTGACGCCCAAGAAATATCCTGAAACAGGAGGTGAAATCTCTTCAGCGGAATCGGTACAAATGTCTAGATCATTTGAGTAAACGCCTATGGAAATCCTGCGGCTTCTACTCTAAAATAAACCCATCACCATCCAATCTTTGCGGGATGGCAGGCGAAACTTTAGCGTTTTACTACATCAAAGTCGCAAAGAACAAATCAACATAGTTGGAGGCTTACCATGGATATGATCAAAGTTTCTGCAAACTCACGGACCTCTGCTGTTGCCGGTGCAATCGCCGGCGTCATCCGTGAACACCACCGGGCTGAAGTGCAGGCAATCGGCGCCGGGGCAGTGAACCAGGCGATCAAGGCTCTTGTGCTCGCAACAGGTTACCTCAGGAACGACGGAATCAATGTTAGCTGCGTGCCCGAGTTTGCCGATGTCACCATCGACGACAAGGTGCGCACCGCCATCAAGCTCGTGATCGAGCCGAGCGCGGACTCAGATTTCTCTTCTCTGCGCTTCCCCGCCCACACGATCAAGACAGAGGAAGCACGGGTCTAAACGGGGATAAAACCCAGTCAAATAAAAAAAGCCGCCCGATGAAGGGCGGCTTTTTCGCTTTCAAGTGAATAGCGGGGGCGGGTGCGAGCCTGGTCAGTGGTGGTCTTTGTCGTGATCGATGAGAGAGCGGTGAAGTATGATGATTGCAAAGAACCAGGTTGTTTCAGCCCGCCCCTGCTTTCATGTCTGATTATACGGACCCATGCTCCTTACGGAAGTTGCATTGTTCACTTATTCGGAAGTCATTTGTCATATTTGAATGTTTGATGGGTAAGGTTCGTCACTTCCACGCCGCGCGAAAGCGTTTTGCATCGCGCTGCCTCACCCCATGTCATCCC
>JAICQC010000124.1 GCA_025938055.1 Anaerolineales bacterium
ACAGCAGTGGCTGACGACCGTCCGGCAGAACCGCAGGTTTGCGAGCGCGCGCTGGGAAGAGCAAATTCCCGTGACCGTCACCACCCTGGATGCACTGATCGCGCAGTACGGCAGACCCGCCTTTTGCAAGATCGACGTGGAGGGCGCGGAACTGGAGGTACTCCAGGGACTCTCGCAGCCACTGACAGCCCTCTCGTTCGAATACATCCCGGCTGCGATCGAGACCGCCGTCGGTTGTATTGAGCGGTTGCGTCAGTTGGGAGAATATGAATACAACTGGCGTGTGAGTGAATTCCCGCGATTGCGTTCAACCGCCTGGCTCACCCCCGCGGATATGATTATGCAGCTCCAGCGTATGCCGCGCGGCGGGAATTCGGGAGATGTATATGCAAGGCTGACTGCCAAGGGTAATAACTGAGCTGCCGAGCTTGTCTGCTCTTTAGAAACCACGAATGATTCCTTCGAATGTAGATACACTGACACAAATCAATTTGGATGACCTTATCTTGTCCTTTGGATGGCAGGACCGTCCATTCCTCGCGCGCCTCCTGCGTCGCGCGTTGATTTCTCCGCCGCAAACCTTCGCGCACCAGATGGTGGAATTTGATTCTGCCATCGACAGTTGCGGACTGGTGGATGCATCACGGCTTGCGATACGAAATTATGTGGATGACATCCGCGTCTTTGGCAGGGAGCGCATCCCGGCTGCGGGTTTTTTGGCATTGTCCAATCATCCGGGCATGACCGATACGCTTTCGCTCTTCATCGCGCTCAACCGTTCCGATCTCAAAATTATCGCGCTGGATCGTCCATTTTTGAACGCGCTGCCCAACATGAGCAAGCAGCTTGCGTATGTGAGCGACGACGCCGGGTCGCGCATCCGGCTGATACGACAGGTCAGCACACATCTGCGAAGCGGCGGTGCGGCGCTCACCTTCCCTGCCGGGCACATCGAACCCGACCCCGATATTCATCAGGGCGTGGCGGAATCGTTATGCGCTTGGACCGATAGCGGCGGGGTCTTCATGCGTATGGCGCCTGACGCCGCGGTTCTGCCTGTCCTCGTACGCGGTGTTGTTCAGAGGAAGACTGCCTATCACCCCCTCACCTATCTCAAACGGGCACGCCAGGAACGAGAAAAACTGGCTGCCGCCTTGCAACTACTTTCACATGTGATGCTGAAAAAGAAGGATGTTCATGTGCGCGTGCAGATCGGCAATCCCATTTACACAAAGGAGCTGGGCACCACAGATACGAAGGTGATCCATCAGGCTGTGCTGGAGGAGATGAGACAATTGATCACGAATCCGCCCGTGGGAGAAGGAGAGAAATTACTGTGAGCCCATCCTCTCCCCTGACGCCTCTCCCGGCAAGCGACTCCCCCGTTACAGGTCCTGTTTCTCTGCAGAGAAAAGCCGGGCTCAAAGTTAAGCCCGCTGCGCGTCTACTTATTATTTATTCTGCGCTGGCTATACTCCTCTACATTGCCCTTCGAAATGTGCCGCTCGATGAAATCTGGAGCACGGTCAGCCGATTGCAGTTATGGCAGGTTGGGCTCCTGTTTGGATTGAATCTATTCATTTACGCGCTGATCACATTGCGCTGGTGGATCATCGTCCGCGCTGAAAACAAGTCTGTTGCTTATTTCCCGTTATTACTGGTGGGAATTGCTGTGTTTGGAGTCAGTTACTTCACGCTGGGTCCGCATGTGGGCGGGGAACCACTCCAGGTATTTTATCTTCAGCGGAGATACAAGCTCACGTTCACACATGCCACTGCCTCCGTTGTGATGGATAAGCTGCTCGAGCTGCTTGCAAACTTCGTGCTGCTCGTGGTCGGGCTGACCGCCATCCTGCGGGCGGGGATCCTTTCGACAAACGGAAGCGCTTCCTGGCTGAGCCTGAGCGGGCTGGTTATCGTGTGCATGTGGCCGCCCATCCATATCCTCCTTTTGTATAATCAGAAGTATCCGTTGTCCGCCTTTCTGCGCAGCCTGCCCTGGGTCAAAAAGGATTCAAAACCGGTGCGCTTTATCGCCGCCTCTGAACGGCTGGCAGGCACGTTCTGCCGGCGGCACTTCTCATCCCTGATCCTTGCGATCTTTGTATCACTTTGCGCAGTCATGGGCATGGTCACCGAGTTCGCGCTCATCACGAGCTTTCTGGGCATCGAGCTGCCGTTCTGGCAGACCATCGCCGCATGGACGGCAGGCTGGCTTGCCCTGCTCGCGCCGCTGCCCGGCGGGTTGGGCGCGCTCGAAGCCAGTGAAGTCTTTGCGCTCGGCGCGTTCGGTGTTTCGGCAGCATTGGCAATTGGTGTTACGCTGGTCATGCGAGGGCGTGACCTGCTGATTGGCAGCCTGGGCTTGTTCCTCGCAAGCCGGGTCATAGGAAAGTAACGGGCACACAAGTTTTATCCAACGTCCAAATGTATTGCAAAAGGAGACTATTATGAACCTTACCGCTAAACACTATGGGATTATTCTCTTCACGCTCGCCACTGCCTTTCTCCATCTTTCTCTGTTCTCGCAGATGGGTCTCGACCCGATTGTATTGAACGGGCTCGGTTATCTGGCATTGCTGGGTGCATATTTCCTGCCCATTCCCTTCTTTCAGGAGAGGCGTAACCTGGTCTGGTGGGCGTTGATGGGCTACACGGTGCTGACTTTTATCCTGTGGGTCATCCTGGGCGATAAAAACTTCGTCGTCGGTACATCCAGCGCCACCGGGTATTACGCCAAGACCGCAGAACTGTTCCTGATGGGATTCCTGCTGGCGGACAGACCCAAATCCTAATGCAAGGTAAAATGGGGGAAGTGAAACGAAGGACTATTTACTTCACCGCGCCTCGTCAGGTGGAACTCCGTGAGGAGACCCTGCCTGCTCTCGGCGCGGATGACGTTCTGGTAGAGACGACCTGCTCGGCGATCAGTGCCGGGACGGAGATGCTGGTCTATCAGGGGCGCTTCCCGCGGGATATCGAAACTGATTCGGCTATTTCCTCCCTGGGCGGCAGTTTCAGGTATCCGTGCATGTATGGGTATGCCTGCGTAGGAGTCGTGAGGGATACGGGCAGCGAAGTGGACGGTTCATGGCGCGACAAACTCGTTTTTGCCTTCCAACCACACACTTCACACTTCGTTACAACTCCCGATTCCTTATTACCGGTACCTGATTCTCTTTCACCTGAATGCGCCTGCTTTCTTCCCAATATGGAGACGGCTGTCAACCTGGTGCAGGACGGCGCACCGTTATTCGGTGAGCGTGTGCTGGTGCTGGGACAGGGCGTTGTCGGCCTGTTGACTGCTTCCCTGTTGAGTGAATTCCCACTTGAGGCGCTGGTGGCTGCAGATCGTTATGAGCTGCGGCGAAATACCTCTCCTGTCAAACAGCGTTTATGTCTTGATCCCAACTCCCCTACATTTCACAAGGATTCAGCCGCTCTCCTCAACGGCAATGCTGACCTGACGTTTGAACTGAGTGGGAACCCCGACGCCCTCAACGATGCGCTTGCGCTTACCTGTTTCTCAGGGCGGATCGTGATCGGTTCCTGGTACGGTGAAAAACGCGCCGAGATCGACCTCGGCGGCGCGTTCCATCGCTCGCGGATCAAGCTGATCTCCTCGCAGGTCAGTACGGTCGCGCCGGAACTGGCAGGCCGCTGGGATAAGGCACGTCGCTTCACGATGGGATGGAAGGCGCTGGAAAAGGTCAGACCTGAAAAGTGGATCACGCATCGCTTTTCCATCCACCAGGCTGAAGAAGCCTATAAGTTATTGGATGAACATCCACAAGACACGCTCCAGGTTTTGTTTACCTATGGATAAGGAATAGATTATGAAACAACATGCCGGGTTCTGGCAAAGAGTCGCTGCGTTCGCGCTGGATTACATTATTCTATTGGGTTATCTGCTAGGGTTAATTTTGTTATCATTAGTGTTCAACATGCTTCTTGGTGTACAACAATGGCTGTTTGCAGAACGGATACGGGCACAGTTTGTTGCTTTTTTGCTCGTGACACTTCCCATCACTCTTTATTTTGCACGTTCAGAATCATCCCCGCGGCAGGCGACCTGGGGCAAACAAAGGCTGAAATTGAAGGTTGTTGACGACAGCGGAAATCGAATTGGCTTTTGGAGAGCGTTCGGACGCACCGCGCTGAAATTCATTCCCTGGGAAATCTCACATACGCTGATCTGGCAGATCTATTTTTCAGAAGGCACAACTCCGGTTTGGATCAATTACGGCTTTGCCCTGGTCTATTTGCTGATCGGGTTGAACGTTGTCAGCCTGATACTGACCAAAACGAACCAAACGTTATACGACCTGCTCACAGGTACGCATGTGATACATTCTGCCTGACAAGGAACCGCGTTGAAGTTTCACTATGCCACTCTTGAGAACTGTCACGAAGCGACAGGCATCGTGCTCATCATTGATGTGCTGCGCGCCTTTTCAACCGCAGCGTATGCTTTCTCACGCGGTGCACGGGAGATCCTGCTCGTCAGCACCGTGGAGGAAGCACTGGCGCTCAAGTCACAAATTCCAAATTCGAAAGCAATGGGCGAAGTAGGTGGTCTCGCACCGAATGGGTTCGACTTCGGCAACTCGCCCACCCATATTTGTGAAGAGAATCTTGCGGGCATTACGTTGATCCAACGGACAGGCGCAGGGACACAGGGTGCAGTCCGCAGCCGGAATGCAGAAGTGATGCTCGCAACTAGTTTAGTATTGGCAAACGCAACTGTCGAATATGTCAAAAAGCTTGGAGTCACAGAGGTCGCCTTCGTGATCACAGGCCAATACGACAACAGAGGTGACGAAGACCTCGCCTGCGCCGAGTATTTTGAAGCCTTGTTCAAAGGCAAGCAGCCTGAGATGAAGCCGTTTGTCCGTCGTGTGTATGACTCCAGAGACGCGCTCCAGCACCTCGACCCGGCAGAGACAGGCTTTCCGCTTTCTGATTTGGATTACTGTACACAAATCAACAGATTTGATTTCGCTATGCCTATCACACGTCAAGACGGCAAACTGGTCATGCGCGCCGTCAAGCCTTAACCCGATACTGGAGAACGAATATGTATACACTCGGTGTAAAGCGGGATTTTATTGCCAGACATTTCCTTATCGGCGGGGATTGGGGACCGGAGAACTTCCCAAATTCGCATCACTATGTGCTGGAACTCCAACTCCAGGGCAATGAACTTGACGGGCACGGCTATCTCGTGGACATCATGGACGTGGAAAAGCATCTCGATGAAATCGTGAACTATTACAGGGAACAGATGCTGAATGACAAGCCTGAGTTTGCGGACCTGAACCCATCCATCGAGCATTTCGCGCGTATACTGGCAACCTCACTCAGCGAACGCATCGACGCCGAAAATATCACCATGCTCAAAATCGTTTTATGGGAGAATGAATCCGCCTGGGCGGCATACGAAGTAAAACGCAAACACACCGGAGCGTTTAAATTTACTGACCTGTAAATCATGCGCACTGGCTTTGTGATCTATGGCTCGCTCCACACGCTCAGCGGCGGATACTTATATGATCGCAAACTGGTCGAGTATCTGCGCACACAGGGGGATAGTGTAGAGATCATCTCTCTGCCATGGCGCAATTACGCCGCCCATTTGACGGACAACTTCCATGTCCAGCTGCCGCCGGGCCTGGATATTCTCATTCAGGATGAGCTCAACCATCCATCGTTGATCCTTGCAAATCGGGCAAGGCATCTCTATCCAGTAATTTCCCTTGTCCATCATTTACGATCTTCGGAGCTGCGACCAGCCTGGAAGAACACCTTCTATCGAGTTATTGAAAAGAAATATCTCCAATCGGTCGATGGATTTATATTCAACTCTCAAACAACGCAGAAAGTAGTCCATACTTTAATTGGGAAAGATAAGCCTGGCGTCGTTGCCTACCCACCCACAGACCGGTTCGGTGATCCGGTTTCAGAAGCAGAGATCAACAGGCGTGCGCAGATAAGTCCTTTACGGGTTTTGTTTTTAGGGAATATCATTTACCGGAAAGGATTACATACGTTATTAAGAGCCATCAGCAGTCAGCACTCAGTATTTCAAATAGATGTTGTTGGTTCATGGACTGCCGAACCACAGTATGCAAAGCACATAAAGGAATTTATCGCTCACAACAATCTTTCTTCTTCCGTATTTCTTCACGGTTCTCTCGATAAAGAACGACTCGTCGAAAAGCTCAAACAGGCACACGTCCTTGTCGTCCCATCCAGTTATGAGGGCTTCGGCATCGTCTATCTCGAAGGGATGTGTTTCGGTCTGCCCGCGATCGGGACAACGGCTGGCGCGGCAGGCGAGGTCATCACCGACGGGGCGGATGGCTTCCTGGTCAAGCCAGAGGATGCCGATGCACTGGCGCATACACTGAAGGTACTTAACGAGCGCAGGCAGGTCCTCATCCAAATGAGCCTGGCGGCGCGCGAACGTTATTTGCGTCAGCCAAAATGGGAAGAAACGGCACGCCAAATCCGTGAGTTTCTTCTGAAACGGATCGCTGATTTTTCCGTATAATCACTAGATCACGATAACCAAAAGAAGCCCGCTCCTTAGAATTTTCGTGATCTACTGATTATGAATACAGGCAAATGATCTACACTTATGAAATCGAAGGAATTGCGCTGCAAACGGGCGACATCATCTGCACGATGAATGGCAAACCTGATATTTTGCCAGGCGAGTTCTGGCGGATCATTGGCAGACTCGTGCCCGGGGATGTAGACCATGTCGCGATGTATCTGGGTCCGAATGGGAGATGCATTGAGTCGGGCACGCGCGGCGTGATCACGTTCGATGTGCCGCGCAGGCGCTGGGACAGCGAACGCATGGCGCTGCAACGCGGGCTTCTGCTGGACACTTTTTACGGGGTCGTTTCTCCTCTCGAAGGATTGGCAGCTTCCGAGGAGGAACAGCATGAGATGCGTATGGCGGTCGCGGCGTATTGTCTCGCGCAGGCGGGCAAACCATACAACCTGAACTTCCTCAATGCCGAAAGAGAGGACGCGTTCTATTGCAGCCAGCTGGCGTATAAAGCATATCAGCAGGTGGGCATCGACTTGAATACCGGGCTCGCCATGGAGCAATTCCCCGGCACGAACGCCATCGTTTACCCGCAGGAAATTTGGAACGGGTTCAGTCACCGGGCGGCGCAGCGAAACCAGTATCCAGCAGGCAGCAGACGGCAGGTAATGAAAAGCAGCGAATCGATTTATTAAGGTATAATATTTTCATAACCAAATCACTCACATCAGCAGTCCACCGCTGTTTACGCGTTTGAGCACCCACTCAATTCCCCAAACATCTGCTCGACTTCTGAAGACAAGGAAATATTTTGAACTTCGAACAATTTAATCTGGATTCCCGCCTTATGCAGGGAATCAAGTATGCTGGGTATGACACCGCCACTCCGATCCAGGAAGCGGCGATCCCGGCAGCCTTACGAGGGCGTGACATCATCGGCACCGCGCAAACCGGAACGGGCAAGACTGCCGCATTCGTGCTGCCCATTCTCAACAAACTACTCGATGGTCCGCGAGGGATGCCGCGCGCCCTGATCGTCACGCCGACGCGCGAGCTCGCCGAGCAGATCCATCAAGTGGTGCGGGCGCTCTCCGCGGGGACAAAGATCCGCAGCGCAACGATCTACGGCGGGGTTACCGCAAACCGCCAGATCAAGGCATTAAAAGAAGGTGTGGAAATTCTGGTCGCAACTCCGGGCCGCCTGTTGGATCTCGTCCAGCAGCGGTACGTGAGACTGGAACGCATAGAGATTCTGGTGATCGATGAAGCCGACCGCATGTTCGACATGGGCTTCCTGCCGGACCTGAGGCGCATTATCAAAGCTGTGCCTGTTCAACGGCAGACCATGTTGTTCTCAGCCACATTCCCTGCCGAAGTTGAACAGCTTGCCGCCCAATCCCTTCACGAGCCGCAAAAGATCGCCATGGGCATTAGCCGTCCTGCGCACACCGTCACACACGCGCTCTACCCTGTGCCCGCGCATCTAAAGTCTGCCTTACTCTTGAAGCTCCTGAAACAGACCGCGACCGAATCGGTGCTGGTTTTCACGCGTACGAAGCACCGCGCCGAAAAGGTGGCACGCCAGATCGCGCATGCAGGGTTCCGGGTGACAAGCCTGCACAGCAACCGCACCCAGGGACAACGCGAACAGGCGCTGCGTGGTTTCAAGACCGGGCACTTCCAGATCATGGTCGCCACCGACATCGCGGCGCGCGGGCTAGACGTGGAAAGCATCTCACACGTCATCAACTACGACATGCCTGATACCGCCGACGCCTATATCCATCGTATCGGTCGCACCGGACGCGCCCAGCGAACAGGTGACGCATTCACGCTGGTCACGCCGGAAGACAGCGACATGATCCGTACTCTCGAACGCATCATGGGACCTCTAAAAAAGGAAACTTTCCCTGATTTTGACTACACGGTTCCCGCGCCGCCAAGGTCTGCCTCCGATAGAAGCCAGGGGAATCGCCCTCCGCGCCCCGCTCCCACACCAACACGCCACGCCCGTAACAGGCTGGCGCCAAGGCGAAAGAGATAAATAGATCATAAATTCCACAGCCCGCTCACTTTAAAGTGAGCGGGCTGTGCTTTTCCCAAAGTTCTTATTGCTTTTTGGAGGAATTTCCTGTAAAGTAATGTTGTTTGTTTATCCCACATAAGGAGAGATATCATTGCCAATTCTTTGATTACTTCCCACCTATCCAGACTAACGAATTAAGGAGAGCAAGTGATGAAGAATGTGCTTCTTACCATAGCACGACTCGCAATGATCGGAGTTCTAATGCTAAATACAGTTTCTTCCGTTTCTGCAAAAGGAGGCGTGGTACATCAAACGGGTTTCATTCGCTGGGGCGCCGCGGAGAACGGGTTTAATAGTTGGACTCTCAGCGGTATAAGGCTCAACACAAATGGAGGTTTAGAATTCGACCCGGCAACAGCCAGCGCCGGGTCCGATCCATATCCTGCCGGGACGTACAATGGTGGAAATTACTATAACGGCGGCTCTTTCTTCGTGGGTGAGGCTACCAGTCCTGAAATCGCTACTCCGTTCGACTATCAGGAAGCCATTGCATCCTGGAATGCGGCTACACCTGCCGGTTCGTGGGTGGAGGTCCAATTCCGTGCCCGGTATGGGACGCGCTGGAGCAAGTGGTATGTGCTCGGCATCTGGGCGTCAGACACTTCGACGGTTGCCCGTCACTCGGTCAACAGCCAGGGTGACTCGGATGGATTTGTGGCGACCGATACCTTTATCTCTTCGGCGAAGAAAGCCACAACCAATAATTTTCAGATCAAGCTCCGCCTGTTCAGCGCGGATGGAACTTCGGCAGCCAGCGTGAGGAATGTCTCCGTTGCCTACTCTACCTCAGCACCTAAAAAAGCCGCGGATGTTTCCTCCGGCAACCCTGCGCTATGGAATACATCGATCAACATTCCTGAATGTTCGCAAATGGTTTATCCCGATGGCGGGGAAGTCTGGTGCAGCCCCACGTCCACCTCGATGGTGCTGGCTTATTGGGACGGTTATAGCGGCGAGTGCGAGCCGCGAGTCCGCACTGCAGTCGATGGTGTATACGATTGGATCTACGACGGTCATGGCAACTGGCCGTTCAACACTGCCTATGCCGCAACCCTGGGTTATGAAGGTTATGTCGCGCGTCTCACCAGCCTGGCGCGTGCCGAAGAATACGTGGCAGCGGGTGTGCCTGTCATTATGTCGCTTGCCTGGGGCAAAGGTGACTTAACGGGTGCGGATATCGAATCGACGAATGGACATCTGCTCGTGCTCGTCGGCTTCGACTCTTCGGGCAACCCAATTGTCAACGATCCCGCCGCGCCGTCCAACGAAAGTGTGCAGCGGACGTATCTGCGCTCCGAATTCGAACCACTCTGGTTGGAAGCCTCGAGTGGAACGGTGTATTTGATCTACCCTGCAGGTACAACAGTGCCTGCGCTTCCATAAACGAGTAACCCGTCTCGAAAAGAGACGGGTTTTTTTATTATCCCCAGCATTTTAGGGTCAGGAAAAACCCTACTTGGCTGGGGAAATTCCTCATTCCTTTTCCATCAAGGACAGGGTATAGTATTTTTGGGAACATTCCAGACGAATGTGGGTCTGTTGATCAGGGCTGCATGTACGAACTTTCATCCTGGTTCACGAAAGAGGAAAGATGGCACCATTTCAGGATCGCAGAGATGCAGGGAGAAAACTTGCCCAAAAGTTATCAGCCTATTCTGGTCGGCCGGATGTGACGATCCTGGCTCTGCCACGCGGGGGCGTACCGGTGGCTTATGAGGTTGCGCGCGCTTTGAACGCCCCCCTCGATATATTCATCGTTCGAAAACTGGGTTTGCCGGGCCGCGAAGAGCTGGCGATCGGAGCGATCGCTTCCGGGGGCGTACGCGTGTTGAATCAGGATATTATTCGTATGCTGAGCATCCCCGATGAGGTGATCAACCTGGTTGTGAAGCGTGAATCACAGGAGTTGCAGCGTCGTGAGGAGCTTTATCGTCATGGACATGCAGCACCGGAAACCCGGGACCGCACGGTCATTCTCATCGATGACGGGCTTGCCACCGGCGCCAGCATGCGGGCTGCTGTGGCTGGATTGCGCGCCCAGCATCCCGCCAGGATCGTCGTCGCCGTACCTGCGGCTGCGACGGAAACATGCGATGCATTCCAGACGGAAGTGGATGAGATCGTTTGCGCGGTCACACCCGAGCCGTTTTATGGAGTCGGTCACTGGTATGAGGATTTTTCACAGACCACAGATGAAGAAGTGCAGAACCTCTTGCATGAAGCAAACCGTCAGTTGTTATATAGATGAGGAATTTTATGAGAGGCGCTATGAATAAAACGAATA
>JAICQC010000302.1 GCA_025938055.1 Anaerolineales bacterium
CCCCGATGATCGGTATATTTCGTTTCATTATATTTAGCAATTCACTTTCGATTGGGTTGACGAAGTCGTAATGAGTTACTTAACAACGACTTTGTCTCGGAAGAGCGTGATGGTCAGATCCTCGTTGCCGTGAAGCCTGAATTCACCGACCATCTTCCTGCCGCCGACCCAGGTAACGTAGAGATAGGAACCTACCGGCGCCTGGATCTTGATCCGTCCCTCAACAGGATACTCGATGATCGAGTACTTGCCATCGGGCATGGTCACTTGCAGTGAGATATACGCTTCTGTGTTTGCCTTGTTGATCAACGTAATCTGGCTGTACGGGACCGCCGGCGGAAGCGTTCCATACGTGCGAATGCCGAGGGTGGGAGAGGCTGTCACCTGCCCAACGGCAAGGGTGGCGGTGAAAGTGAGGTTGGGAGTCGCGCCTGTCGGTGTTGCCGCGCCTTCCGTAGCCGTGGCGGGCGTGGTGGTGAGATCCACGACTGGGGTGAATGTTTCTGTTGGGATTGGCGTGTCGCTGGCTGGCAGCACAGGCGATTCCACAGGCGTGGTCGCCGTCTCGCTAACGGAAGGCGAGGGTTGAGCCGTGAGGGTCTGAGCGACAGCCGTCCTGAATAAGGAATCTGATGTGGCGGCTGAGTCCACGGTGGGTCCGCTTGGCAGAGTTGGGATGGGAAGCCCCCCGCAGGCACCCATCAGGAAAGCAAACGTCGAAACAAGAACGAGGACGGTCTTTTTCATCGTGCCCTCCTTTGGGCTACGCCTGGCTTACAACCTCCATGAACTGTGTGACAACATCACGCAACATGCGTTCCGGCAACGCGCCGACCTGGCGATGGACGATCTTTCCATTGGAAACAAACAGCATGGTCGGGATGCCCTGAATGCCATACTTCATCATCCACTCAGGGTTTTCATCGGTATTTACTTTTGCAATCAGGATTTTCCCCTCGTATTCCTTTGCCAGTTTATCGAGGGTGGGCGCGACCATTTTGCAGGGATTGCACCATGGCGCCCAAAAATCGACAATGACAGGGATGGTTGCCTGCAATACAGTCTTCTCGAATGCAGCATCGGTTACATGAATCGGTTCGTTTGACATAACATACACCTTTTAGTATTTGCCTTGTTCGGCATAATCTATAATCTATGCAATCAGTTTTTGGATTTGCCCTCAATCGAAAAATGAGTATATCATAGAATACCCGCATGATATATAATGCCCCCGGTCACGAATTGCGTTTCCCACAGGGTAAGAGACGCAATTCATGACCGTGAGGTATAATCGCCCGTCATGGCTGAATTCTTTGAGAAGTGGAAGAGTGGGCTCGCCAAAACCAGCAAAACGGCGTTTGGACAACTCGCCCAACTATTTGGCGCAACCCAAATCACACACGAAACCTGGGAGGATTTGGAAACGTTATTGATTCAGGCAGATTTGGGCATCGAAACCACCGCCGAAATTGTTGAGGAACTCCGCCTCGTCGTGCGAGACCAGGGCTTGATTTATGGTGAGGAGCTTTCGGAGGCGCTTCGCCAGGAACTGCGCCAGCGGCTTGACCCCGCGCCGCCTCTGCAGTGGAATAGCAAGCCCTCGGTCCTCATGGTCGTCGGAGTGAATGGCTCGGGCAAGACCACCACCATTGCCAAGCTCGGGCAGCGCTTTCACTCGGAAGGGAAGACCCTGCTCTTCGGCGCGGCGGACACCTTCCGCGCCGCGGCGGTGGACCAGCTCCAGGTGTGGGGCGACAGGCTCAAGGTAGATGTGATCTCCGGCGCGCCCGAGTCGGACCCGGGCGCGGTCGCGTTCAGTTCTGTCCAATCGGGCGCGGCGCGCGGTGTGGATATCGTCATCATTGACACCGCCGGGCGCTTGCATACTCGCTTCAATTTAATGGAAGAGCTGAAGAAGGTCTATCGAGTGGTTGGGAAGGCGTTGCCCGGCGCGCCGCATGAGGTCTGGCTCGTCCTGGATGCCACCACCGGGCAGAATGCCCTTCAGCAGGCGAAGGCATTCAAGGAAGCGGTGGGCGTGACCGGCGTGATTTTATCGAAGCTGGATTCATCCGCGCGCGGCGGTATGGCATTTGCCATCCAGCGCGAACTTGGACTGCCGATCCTGTTTGCCGGGCTCGGCGAAAAACCGGAAGATCTTATCCCGTTCGACCCGAGTGCATTTGTGGAAGGTATATTAGGAAGATAACAGTGAACATCCGCGCTGAGCGGAGCGAGCCCGAAGGGCAAACACAGTCGAAGCGCATACAGCGCAACGATACCCTTCGACTACGCGACTGAGAATTACACTCAGTCTCTCCGCTCAGGGAGGAACAACTTGGAGGAAACATGCAAGACCTTGTAAATCGATTACAGTCCGCGCAGGACCTGACACAGCAGTTACTGGTGCGTCTTTGACTTGCCGTCAAAGGAACTTAAACTTTCTCAGTTTGAAAAAGAAATAGAGGGTTCCGAATTTTGGAATAACCCTTCGCAGGCGCAATCGGTCATGAAGCAATATAACGCGATCAAGGCGGAAGTTGATTCATGGCGCGGTTTTTCGCGCCGCCTGAGCGACACGCTCGAGCTTGCCCAGCTTGACGATGAAAGTCTGCGCGGCGAACTTGAAGCCGAAGTCTCAGCCATCGAAGCAGAACTGGAAAAACGTTCGTTTACTGCCATGCTTTCCGGTAAGTATGATCGTGACCCGGCGATTCTTGCCATCCATGCAGGCGCTGGTGGGACCGATTCGCAGGATTGGGCTGCCATGCTCGAACGCATGTATTTGCGTTGGGCGGAGGCGCGCGGCTACGAGACGGAAATTCTCGATATTACCGAAGGCGAAGAAGCCGGGATTAAGAGCGTCACGATTGCTGTGAATGGCGAGTATGCTTTCGGATACCTGCGCTCTGAGAAAGGAGTTCACCGTCTCGTGCGACTTTCTCCTTTCGATGCCGCACATCGCAGGCATACCTCTTTTGCGCTGGTGGAGGTTCTGCCGCAGGTAGCAATGGATGAGGCGGAGATTGAGATCGACCCGGGCGATATCAAGATGGATGTTTATCGGTCTTCGGGAGCAGGTGGGCAAAACGTCCAGAAGAATGCCACCGCTGTGCGTCTTACCCATCTTCCGACCGGGATTGTAGTGACCTGCCAGAACGAACGTTCTCAGAGCCAAAACCGCGAGTTTGCGATGCGTATTCTGCGGGCGCGCTTGCTGGAATTGAAACAGGCTGAAAAAGAAGAAGAACGCGCGGTCCTGCGCGGTGAATATACCAAAGCCGAATGGGGCAGCCAGATCCGTTCGTATGTGCTCCATCCCTATCAAATGGTAAAAGACCATCGCACCGACCAGGAGGCAGGGAACACCCAGGGCGTTCTTGATGGTGACCTGGATGAATTCATGGAAGCCTATCTGCGGCATTCCTAACGGAGACCTGAATGAAGAAATTGTTTCAAAGCCTCCTCACCCGCGAAAACCTGCTGGCAGTTTTGCTCTGTCTCATTTTGATCGCCCTGGTGATCTTCACCACCGATACATCGCCCACCTGGATCTATCAGGGTTTTTAAATCAATGCATGTTTGATAACGACTCGTAAATTATCAAAGGATTCCCGTGACCGATACAATTATCCCTACCCTTGAAAAGTTTATCGCTGCTCAAATTCTCAAGCAGCCTGGTCGAAGCATCTCACCCGATGAAGCTTTGATATCAAGTGGTTTGATCGACTCGTTCAGTTTGATGGATCTTGCCTTGTTTGTCGAGGATACATTTAGCGTACGCATTGAAGACACGGAACTGAACGCAAATACATTCGACAACCTGACACAGCTTGCCTCCCTGATCGAATCCCGCAGGTCATGACAACTTTCCCTGAACGGCTCCGGGCGCTTCATGCGCGGACACCGGAACGGGTCGCCGTTACGTTGCAGTTTTCCGGTCGTGAAGACCAACCGATCACCTATGACCAGCTCCTGCGCGGCGCGGCTGCCTATGCACAGACCCTGGAGCAGGAGGGTATCCAGCCCGGTGAAGTGATTGTATTGATCCTCCAGCATGGAGAGGATCTCGTCTACTCATTTTGGGGCGCGATCCTGCACGGCGCCATTCCCTCGATCATGCCCTTCCTCACAGAGAAGCTTTCCCTGGAACGGTACCGGGCTGACCTATCCGCGCTCATCTCTGTGACAAAACCCGCTGCTATTGTGACTTATTCGGAATTTGAAGTGGACGTCCACGCCGCGCTGCAGGAGAGGAATTCAGTTCGCGCCGTGATCGTGACAGATCAGGTCAAACCTCAGCCTGAAGTTGAGATCGGCTCTTTGAGAGGATTTCAGCGTAAAACGGATGACATTGTTTTGCTGCAACATTCTTCTGGAACAACAGGCTTGCAAAAAGGCGTGGCGCTCTCTCATCAGGCTGTTTTCAACCAACTCAAAGCGTATGGTGAGGCATTGTTCCTCGTTGAGAACGATGTGATCGTTTCCTGGCTGCCGCTTTACCATGATATGGGTTTGATCGCTGGATTCCTGATGCCTGTTCTTTCCGGTGTACCTCTGGTGATCATGTCTCCGTTTGACTGGGTGCGCGCGCCTTACAGATTGCTGCAATCCATCTCGAAATATCGTGGAACGCTGACGTGGCTCCCCAACTTTGCCTATAATTTCTGCGCGCAGAAGATCCGTGACCGTCACATCGAAGGCGTGGACTTGCCATCCCTGCGCGCGGTGATCAACTGTTCGGAGCCTGTGCGCTGGGAAAGCCATATCGCTTTCTTTGAAAGGTTTAAAGAGTACGGGCTGAAGCTTGAGGCGCTGCAAACCTCCTACGCGATGGCAGAAAATGTCTTCGCTGTGACTCAGAGTCCAGTAGGGAGCCTGCCTGTGATTGAGGAGATTGACCGAGAGGCGTTCATGGTCGAGCGTGTGGCGAAGAGCCCGCATGCAGGCCGACCTTCCATGAAGATGATGTCGTCCGGGCAGCCATTGGAAAACGTGCAGGTCAAGGTCCTGGATGAGCAGGGGAATGAGGTCGCAGAGCGCGTGATAGGCGAGTTGGCGCTTCAAAGCGACTGTCTGCTGACCGGTTACTTCAACCGGCCCGACCTGACCGATAAAGCCTTCCACGACGGGTGGTATCTCACCGGCGATTACGGCTATATCTCAAACGGAGAAGTGTTTGTCTCGGGCCGCAAGAAGGATATGATCATTGTCGGTGGAAAGAATGTGTACCCGCAGGACCTGGAAGCACTGACGTTCGAAGTGCCCGGTGTGCATGCGGGGCGCTCTGTGGCATTCGGTATGTTTGACGAAGCCCAGGGGACGGAAGAGGTTGTCATCATTGCAGAGGGGGACTCAGAAGATGCTGATGAACAGCAGAGGATTGCAGATGCCATCCGCCTGCATGTGAGCAGGAATTCTGCAATCGCTTTGCGCTATGTAAAAGTTGTCGGACCGAAATGGATCATCAAGACGTCGAGCGGAAAGACTGCTCGTTCAGCCAACAAAGAAAAATTCCTGCGCGAGTTGGAAGAGATTGGGCGGTAAGAACAGACGAAATCCCATCTACATTCTAAATGTATCCTCTTGACTCCAAATCCATCTCCTGCTAGAATCTGACTGATTGAACAATCAAAAAATTAATCATATAATCAAAATCGGAGATTTGGAGATGAACATATATC
>JAICQC010000151.1 GCA_025938055.1 Anaerolineales bacterium
AAAGGCGCTCCTTTCAGAGCGCCTTTCAAATTTATTGTTTGACCAGGCCCACCTTGACGTTTTCGCCTTCAAATCCGTCTTCGACGGTAGAGGCTCCCTGCGGTGGGCTTCCAAACATAAGGTTTGACGTAAGCGTTTCAGCGGTGATGTAATCCCTGTGCGCCTCGATCGCGGACTTGAGCCCTGCCGAGGCTTCAACGAACAGCTCGATCCTGTCCGCCACATCCAACTCCGCGCTCTTGCGCAGGTCCTGCACGCGGCGGACGAATTCCCGCGCCAGTCCTTCCTGCACGAGCTCCGGCGTCAGGTCCGTGACAAGCGCGGCGACATATGCGCCTTCTTCTGCCACTGCAAAGCCTTCCTTTGCAAGAGCCTTCACTTCCACTTCCTCCGGCAGAACGCTATAAGAATCACCGTTCACTTGCACGTGGAGGGGTTTACCGTCCAGCAACGTATGGGCTGCATCTTCCGCGTTCATCGCCAGAATCGCCTTCTGGATCGCCGGGAACTTATTCCCATACTTCTGCCCAAGCTGCTTGGGCAGTGGCTTGACCGTGTGCGAGATCGCCTCCGTCGCCGTGTCCAGAAGCCGGACCTGCTTGACGTTCAGCTCATCTGTGAACAAATCGGCATAGGTCTCAACCGCCTTGCGCTCCGAGGCGTTACCTACGGAGAACGCTGCCTCTGCCAGCGGCTGACGGACTTTGCGATTCGCTTTCTGCCGTGCAGAATGCCCAAGAGAAACCAGCCGCATCACCAGTGCCATGTCTCGGTTCAGCGATTCATCGATCATCTCCGGCAATACCTCGGGCCATTTGACGAGATGAACAGATTCGGGCGCCGCCTCATCCACCGAGCGGACCAGATTCTGGTACAGTTCCTCGGCAAGGAAAGGCATGGAAGGCGCGAGTAATTTCGCGACGGTCACAAGAGCTGTATACAGGGTAGAGTATGCAGCCTGTTTATCGGAATCCGATTCGGACTTCCAGAAGCGGCGGCGCGATCGGCGCAGATACCACGTGGAGAGTTTTTCCACAAACGTTTCGATTGGACGCGTCGCATTCGGCACATCATAGTTTTCGTATGCGTCCGTCACGTCACGGACGAGCACATTCAGTTCGGATAGCAGCCAGCGATCAAGATCGCTGGTGGCTATCGGGAGGGTGGTGACGGTGGGTTTATCGAGATTCGCATATGTCACGAAGAACGAATAGACGTTCCACAACGTGAGCGTAAAACTGCGTATGACCTCGCCCACCAATTCCGAAGAGAAGCGACGCTCGTTTCCCGGCGGAGTTGCCGTATAGAGATACCAGCGGAAGGCATCTGCTCCATGGACTGCCAGTACATCCCACGGCGCGATGATATTGCCCCGGCTCTTGGACATTTTGTATCCATCACCGTCAAGGATCAGGCCGAGGCTGATGACGTTCTTGAACGAGACTTTGTCAAACAGCAGCGTGCTGATGGCATGCAGGGAATAGAACCAGCCGCGCGTCTGGTCAACTGCCTCACAGATGTAATCTGCCGGGAATTGCTCTTCGAATTTTTCCTTGTTTTCAAACGGATAGTGCCACTGCGCCACAGGCATCGATCCCGAATCGAACCAGACATCGATAAGGTCTGGCACGCGCGTCATCTTTTCGCCGCAGTCCGGGCAATCCCAGTGGACCTCATCCACGTATGGGCGGTGCAGATCGAGTTCACTGAGGTCACGCCCAGCCTTTTCAGAAAGTTCCTTTACAGAGCCCACGCCTTCCCGATACCGGCAGGACTCACATTCCCAGATCGGCAACGGTGTGCCCCAATAACGCTCGCGGCTCAGTGCCCAGTCGATGTTGTTGGCAAGCCAATTACCAAAACGGCCTTCCTTGGTATGCTCAGGCACCCAGTGGATTGTATTGTTCAGCTCGACCAGTCGATCGCGGTAGGCGCTCGTGCGGATGTACCACGACTCGCGGGCATAATAGAGCAACGGGGTGTGGCACCGCCAGCAGAACGGATAGGTATGTGTGTATGCCTCGGATCTGAAAAGCAACCCGCGCGTCTGCAAATCTTCGATAATGAAGGGGTCTGCATCCTTGACGAACACGCCGCGCCAGGGTTTGACCTCGGGGATAAATGTCCCATCAGGCAGGACTGTCATCAAGATGGGCAAGTTGTGTTCTCTTGCCATGTCCATATCTTCCGCGCCAAATGCCGGAGCCATGTGAACAAGCCCCGTCCCGTCTTCTGTAGTAACAAAATCGCCCAAAACAACATAGTGCGCAGGTTTGTCCGGCGGCAGGAACGTGAATAGCGGATGATATTTCACACCACTCAACTTCCGGCCTTTCAGTGTTTCAAGCACCTTTACGTCTTCATCGCCAAAGACTTTTTCAATCAGTGACTTAGCAAGGATCAGCTTTTCCCTGGTGCCGTTATTGTCGCGCTCCACAAAGACATAATCGACATCCGGGTGCACAGCAACAGCCACATTGCCGGGCAGCGTCCAGGGGGTAGTCGTCCACACCAGCAATGAAACATCGGGCTGGTCTACCAGCGGCATGCGGACAAATACCGATGGATCGGTGGCTTCATCGTAGCCGAGAGCCACTTCATGGTCCGAAAGCGGCGTACCACAGCGCGGGCAATAAGGCACAACCTTATAACCCTTGTAAAGCAGATCCTTATCCCAGAAGTTTTTCAGAATCCACCAGACCGACTCGATGTAGTCGTTGGTGTAGGTCACGTAGGCGTCTTCCAGATCCACCCAGAACGCGATGCGATCGGTCAGGCGTTCCCAATCCTGAATGTAGGTAAATACAGATTTTTTGCAAAGCTCGTTGAACTTGTCGATGCCATACTCGTCGATCTGCTGTTTGTTAGTGAAACCAAGCTGCTTCTCCACCTCGATTTCGACCGGCAGGCCGTGAGTGTCCCAGCCGCCGCGGCGCGAGACATGATAGCCGCGCATGATCTTGTAACGCGGGAACATATCCTTGAACGCTCGCGCCAGCACATGGTGCACGCCAGGCTTTCCATTCGCAGTCGGCGGTCCTTCATAGAAAACGTATTCGGGTCCACCTTCGCGCTGCACAACGGTCTTCTTGAAGATCTCGGCGTGCTTCCAGAACTTCAGCACATTCTCTTCCATCGAAGTCACGTTGAGTTTGGGGCTTACAGGTTTAAACATATCAGACTCCTGTGTCTACAGTTTGTTCTTTTGGATCCAACGATATCAATGTCGCAAGTGGAATCAGCCATGCCATATACTGAACAAAAACAACCGCATTAAAACTGATGAAAATCATCATGATCATGAATGCGCCCATATACCTGCCAATATGACGTGAGGCGCAAAGCCAATACACAATTACAAATAAAGCAAACATCGGAGCTCGAGCCATTACACCGCTCCAACCTAAAAAGTCGTCCAATGAATAAGCAGCAAAGTGTCTGTCTGGAAGTCGTGTGACGGAGAATAACACCGACAACAAAAAACCTCTCACATTCCAAAACAGGAATGGAATTGATGTCAAGAAAGGGACGCTTCCGATCATGAGACTGGCTTTCAAAAGTTCTCGCACGCGATCTTTTTCCGTGGATAGCCATATCCAGACCAGATACAATGGCAGGATGAAGATAGCGACCTGCTTCAATGCCAGCGATATGCTGTAAAGGAACAATCCAAGGTTTTTATTTTTAGGAAACACAACCAGGGATGCAACCAGAAAGAAGATTGGTAAAAAATCGATATGCACAATATACATGACCGTCAGAGTCCAACGGTTAAAAAGCCAGAAAGCTGCAGCCAAAAAACCTAACCATATCATATTGGAACGCCAAAAAAGATAGTACAACAAGACGGCAGTTCCGAAGTTAAATATAATGAAAATCCGTCTCCAGAAGCGGAGCCAATCCGCAAATTGCTCCAAGCCTAAGGACTGCGATGCATAGGAAAGCTCATAAAACATTGGAAAATACGTAGCATATTTGTCATTTGTCTGCATATCTCCGGTAAGGACACGCTCGTACGGATTTTCTCCATGCAAAATGCGTTGACCTTCCACAAAAGCATAATACACATCTTGCTGCTCAATGGATTCGATAATGCCAATGTTGGCATATGCTCTCCAAGCCAAAAATAACAGAAACAGCAGGATTAATACGGAAACAACATCTGAAATCTTTTTCATTTACAGATTCCCGACAAACAAAAACTCTCGTCTCAAACAGAGACGAGAGCCATAGCTCACGCGGTACCACTCTGATTCTGCACACTAGCCATTTCAAACTCCTGTGCAGCGCTTGTTGGACGACCAACATCGTCCTGTTCTGGTAACGAAGAACAACTCCGGCTCGCTTACTCCCCTTCGACACACTCAGGTTTTCAGCTCGCGGCTCCGAGATGATTTTCGACCTGCTTTCCTGGTGTGACTCTCACCACGTTCTGCCACACTCGCTGCCAGTTCCGGCAAATCTACTCGTTCTCTTCACTGCCTTTGGTTTTGTAGATTATGCCACATTTCATTTTGACCGTCAACAACAGTCCTCTATGAACCCGCGCCTTCCAAAACAAAGATGGTCAGCTCAGGCGGGCAATTCCAGCGAATTGCCATATGATTTGCACCCAGGCCGCGGTTCGTGTACTGAAACATATTACCGACCTTATACAACCCACTTGGATATTTTCGCCCAAGCTTCGGTAGCATGGGAGGTCCCAGGAAGGGAAGAACAATTTGTCCACCATGCGTGTGCCCGGAGACCTGCAGGTCAAATTTTCCGGTGGCGGCGCTCAGATCGGCAAAGTCCGGTTCGTGTGCCAGGAGTATCGCAGGGCTCTTATTACTCAATCGGGCAGTGACGCGGTCCAGCCGCACCTCGCCTGCCCGCACATCATCCACGCCGCAGAGATGCAAACTCCTGCCTTCGCGCTGCAGCGTAAAGACCGCGTTGGTTAAATCGGTAATGCCACTAACCGAAAGCATCTCACGGACAGCTTTTGAATTCGTCCAGTAATCATGATTGCCCAGGACTGCAAACGAGGGAATGGACTCCGCCACAGGCGATAACACGGCCCTCAAATCATCCAGCCATCTCCGGGTCGTTTCTGTAAAGCCGCGCCCAATCAAGAAATCCCCGGTGATCAACAGCACATCCGGTTTTTCTGTCATGAGCCGTTCGGCAACAAGCTGCAAACGGTCCCGGTTCATCCAGCCGCCCATGTGAATATCGCTGATCTGTGCGAGGCGAATACCGGAAAACACATCAGGAAGCCGTTTCAGTACGAGACGGACAGTCTCGACTTTAAACCAGTCGGACTCTACCAGCGAGCTATCACTTCCTCCCGCGGCGTCTGGCAATACGAAATTTATAAACACACCAAAGACTGACGAAAAACGACGCACGCTTTTACTCTCTCCCAATACAAGTTACAGACCAGGGATCTGGTCTGTTTTTGCAGCCATAACAAAGTCGTTTTTATGCAATCCGCCAATCTTATGCGTCCACCATTGGATAGTAACTTTGCCCCACTCAGTAATGATCAACGGATGGTGATTCTCCTGCTCGGCAATTTCACCGACGTTGTTTGTAAATTCCAGCGCTTGAGCAAAGTTCTTGAACTTAAAAATTCTTTCCAGGCGCTTCATTCCATCCACTTCCCTGATCTGCCATTCAGGGACCTGCGGAAGCAACACATAGATTTCGCCATCCGTCAACGTCGGCTCACCTGCGCGGCAGGAGACACATTTTCCAGCGGCAAGTTCTGTCACAATATTATCCTTTCTCCAAGCATGGTGCGAGGCAGTAACAACTAGGCAAACGCCTTTATGACGATGGGCACCCACAACAATAACACCGCCAGGACCAGCAGCTTTGGCTTCTCTAAGAAATACACAAGCAACCCTGCCCAGGTGAAATGCAGAACATAGGGCGATAGCAACGGGCCGCTGGCGATCGCCGCCTTCTCGTCCCCGGTGCGGATTGCCTGTCCCAAAATAACCAGTCCCAGCGCGACTCCGTAAGGAAAGAGGGTCGGGTTATCCGTGCTCCAGGCGATGGTCTGAGAAAAGCGAAGAGGCCACAATCCGTAGAGTAGTAAAGACAGCAGCAGGAGCGCAGTCACTGGTGCGAAGGTCCAAACTACCCGACGGAAACCATGCTCCCGCCAGATCATTACCATCCAATAGATGCCTAAACCTATCCCCACCTGAGGTTTGATCGCCAGGAGCAGCAATCCCACTTGAGGCGGCATTACCACACCCAGTAGAGGCAGCCACTCAATGTTGCCATTGATCAGGCAGCCGATTACCGCGGCGGAGCATAGGAAGACGACCAGGGCAAACGGTCGCGCACCTAGCCGGTGGGCGATGTATGCGTAGGCGGCAACACCAGCAAGGAATATTACGGCCCTGCCGACCTCCGTCGGCAGGATGGCGATCGGAATCAGCAACCAGGCAGCCCAGGGCGCGGCGTAATAGATTGGAACAGTGTAAGGTGATTCACCTTCAATGACCGCCAGGGCAGCAGGCCGGTAGGTATGGTGCCAGTCGAGGGCATACGGCAGGGCGCCCGCCAGTGCCGGCAACAGGAGCAGCAGTAAGCCGATCAGCAAAAGATATTGCACAGGACGGGAACGGGGCAATGGCAAAGACAGCATAAGTTTTCCTTGGATTGAGATTGATACTTTATGACCCAAGGGCGCTGACAATCTGCTCAACGTCTTTGGCGCTTTGCAAATGCATGCGCAGGACCTTGCGCCCTGCCTCGATCAGCGCCTCATAGTCACCCAACGCCTGGGCGCGTACCAGCGTCCCGAACGTAATCCCCTGTGTTGGAACCTCAAAATCGGCTGCGGGCTCGGCAGTGATCACAATAAAGAGTGCATTGCGCGGCCCGCCCTTATGGAACTGTCCCGTGGAATGCTGGAAGCGCGGACCAAACCCAGCCGTCACAGCGTTGCCGGTCTGTGCGCGGATGGCAACACGCATTTCCTGTAACGTCTTAATGGTACCTTCCGCACGCGGCAAATAGGCATTAATGGCAACGTATCCATTGGGCTGTGCCTCGGCAAGGAAATTTTTCAACACTTCCGCCAGGGTGGATCCATCCAAATTGGATGGCGAGAACAGGCTAAAGCCATCGCTCGTCTGCACAGATTTGCCTTCATCAAGTTGACCGCTCTTCTGGTAGTCGGCAATCTTTGCCTTTGTGATCTTCTTGCTCGTCTCCACATTGGGTTGGTCAAAGGCGTTGACGCCCAGAACGGAGCATGCCACAGCAGTTGCAATTTGCCAGCGGTACATCTCTGCGCCAATCTGCGATATATCCGGGATCGTAAATTCCAAAACGGGATGACCAGCCTCACGCAGCGTTTTCATATTCATATCCAGTTCGCCGGTTTTCCGCAGATAGACGAACAAACGATCGTTCCCGTAAACTCCTGGCTCGCCAACTGGCTCCAGCGACACAGGTAAAATGCCTTTGCCTTCCTTCCCACTGGACTCTGCAATGATCTGTTCGATCCAGCCTGCCAGGGCAGACAGAGGCGCGTCCGTCAGGATGGTCAATTTGTCGCGGCCCGCGAGGGCGGCTTCGCCAATAACGGCTCCTAGTGCCAGACCCGGATTGCGCGCCGCGGGCACCTGCTCGCCGCACTGACGCCTCATCCAATCGGCACGGTCGAGGAATGAATCTACATCCATGCCCATCAACGCAGCGGGCACCATGCCAAAATCTGTCAGTGCGGAGAAGCGCCCGCCGACCGATTCATCGGCATGGAAAACTTTTCTGAAGTTACGTTCACGCGCCAGCGCCTCCAGTGAGGTGCCCGGGTCGGTAGTGGCGACAAAACGTGAACCATCGTCATTGCTCAGCTTCCAGAAATACTCCATGGCAGCAGTCACTTCTGCCGTTCCGCCAGATTTGCTGGCGACGATATACAAACTTTTGTCCGGCGGGAAATTCCCGCCAGCCAGTGACACCTGCTCAGGGTCGGTGGAATCCAGAATCGCGAGTGAAACCGGCGACTCGATACCCGCAGCCGCCTGTAGTGAGCTTAACACCTCGGCTGTCAGGGAGGAGCCGCCCATCCCCAGCACCAGAACACGACTGATATTTTCTTTATGGATCTCGTCTGCAAATGCCTTGTACTGCGGTAGCAGCGCTCGCGCCTTGTCAGGCGAGTCCAGCCAGCCCATGCGCTTCTTTACTTCCGCCTGACCTTCCGGGTCCGTTGTCCACAAGGTGGGATCGTGACTCCACAGCCGCGCTGGAACGGAATCCGCTTCGAGCTGCGCGATGCGCCTGGCAACGGGATCCGCGACCGTTCCAAGGGAAGAAGCGGCAGCTATCCTGCGCTCATCGATGGTTTTGATCAGCTGCGCGAACGCATCCGCAAAGGCTTTGACGCCCTCCTCTTCCAGTTCCTGCGTAACGGTATCCATCGAAATACCCAGGGCTTCAAGCTGTTTGAGCGTATCCTGCGCCTGCGCGAGATCGCGCGTGATGGTCACCTCGGCAACGCCATGGTCGCGAAACGCCTCGAGCGTGGCAGGCGGGACGGTGTTGACCGTATCGGGTCCGATGAGGTTATCGACATACATCGTGTCGGGGTAGGCAGGATTCTTCGTGCTGGTACTTGCCCATAACGGACGTTGGACGCGCCCGCCTTTGACTTTGAGATTCTCCCAACGCCGGGTCGAAAAGGTCTTTTCATATTCATCATAAGCAAGTTTTGCATTGGCAATGGCAGCCTTGCCTTTGAGAGGGGAACCATCGGGCAGTTTCGGGTCGACCTTAGAATCCACGCGGGAAACGAAGAAAGACGCCACCGAGGCAATATGATGGATGGAGTGTCCGGCAGCGAGGTGATCCTCCAGCCCACTGAGATAGGCCTCCATCACTTCAGCATAACGTTTTAGCGAAAAGATGAGGGTGATGTTGACGTTAATGCCCACGGCAATTGCCTTGCGAATCGCGGGGATGCCTGCCTTCGTGGCGGGGATCTTGACCATGAGGTTCGGCCGGCGGACCCGCGCCCAGAGCTGTTCCACCTGTGCAAGAGTCGCATCAGTATCACTCGCAATATCCGGGCTGACCTCGATGCTGACAAATCCATCGCCGCCGTTCGTCTCTTCGTAGAGCGGAGCAAACAGGTCACATGCCGCGCGGATATCCTCGATGGCTAACTGCCAGAAGATCTTTTCCGCGTCCCAGCCTGCCCACGCCAGAGAGGTGAGCGCGGCGTCGTAGTCCTCGCTCTTGGCGATGGCGTTGTTGAAGATGCTCGGGTTGGAGGTCATTCCGCGGATATCGCCGCGCTCGATCATGGTTTTGAGCTCGCCATTTTCCAATTGTTTGCGCTGGATATTATCCAGCCAGAGAGATTGACCAAGCGATGTTAGTTTTGAAATAGGATTCATACTGCCTCTATTGTATGGAGAATGGATGAGCGTATCATCCATTCTCCAGTTTTCTGATCTTCCCGACCCGTCTGGCAAGTCTTTCCCCGCCGGGATCATCCCCAACGTAGCGGGCCCCTAAAAATGCCTTTATGAGCGAAACCGCAAGCTCCGGTCCGATCACACGGGCGCCGAGGCAGAGCACATTCATATCGTCGTGTTGAACGCCCTGCGCCGCGGAATAGGTGTCATGACAGATCGAAGCGAATACGCCCTTCATTTTGTTTGCGGCAATGCAGGCGCCCACACCTGAGCCACAAACCAGGATCCCGCGCTCGGCTTGCCCGTTCTGCACGGCGTGTCCGACCTTTTCACTGTAATCCGGGAAGTCGACCGGCGCGGTGCTATCGGTTCCCATATCGATGGGCTCGTGTCCCGCCTCGCGGATGGCATCGAGCACGGTTTCCTTCAACGGGAAACCCGCATGATCAAATCCAACAGCAATTTTCATTTTTCCTCACAAGCCAAACCAGTTGGTGCCGATCAGTCTGCCAATGCCCAGAATGAAAAGCGCA
>JAICQC010000112.1 GCA_025938055.1 Anaerolineales bacterium
ACAAACACGAGGGTCACCCAGAACAGGATTTGAATTCCCACGCTGAATCCACCGCCGACTGCCTCTCCGATCGCGTTCACAAAATCCAGCGGGTCTTCTGTCAGTGTGAGGACAAACCTTACTGCCATAAAAATTGGAATTGCTGTGAACAGCACGCGCTGGAGAATTTTTATGTATCCTTCGTACCATTCAGGACCGATCAGATAGCGCTTGGGCGGCGCGTATTTGAAAGCAAGTAACTTGGGGTCGCCAAGCTGTTCAAGCGTCTCTGCGATCGCACTTTCATCGGCAGACGCTGGCGTGTGACCGCGTTCCTCGAGCACATCCTCGATCATCGAGCGGATCTCGGCTTCGATGTCCGAGCGATCTTTCTCGGGCAGGTGCCTGCCGACCTCCGCAATATAGCGATTAATAAGACTCATTCTTCTCTCCTTCACTGGCCTAACATTTTCCGCATGGTCTCCGCCATCACAGACCATTCGCGTTTGAGTTTATTCAGCACCGTGCGTCCCTGCGGGCTGATGATGTAATAGCGCCGCGGACGGGCTTCGTCTGCAATGCGCCAGTCGGACTGTAACAGTCCCTGCGACTCGAGGCGGCGGAGCAGAGGATAGAGCGTGCTCTGGTCGATTTCCATGCCCTGATCTGAGAGTGCCTTGAGAAGGGAGTAGCCATATTGCTCCCTGCTCAACTGGCTCAGCACCGCAATGGACAGCACCCCGCGCCGCAGTTCCAACAGTATGTTCTGTACGAGTTCTTCATTTTCCATAAGTCACCTGTAATCACATGATACTGTATATCATACAGTATGTCAAGGGAGAAAGTATAGTGTGATGTATACAAACAGGGCAGAACAACGATTCTGCCCTGTTTGTATTTTCTATTTCGTTTGTATTCTCTATTTTCCGGTACGGTGTTTTAAAAACGTTTCCACCCAGCGGATGAATCTGTAAAATGCCGGACTAAGCAGGACCGCAATCAACACGGAAAGCAATAGTAGTTCATTCCACCCAATCGCGATCATAGGTCGGCAGGCAAGTATACACGCGAACAGCACCAACAAGCCGGACAAGAATCTTTTATTCATGGATCACTTCAACATCGGCATCTTGATGCCGTGACGTTTTGCGGCTTCGATGGCAATCTCATAACCCGCGTCGGCGTGTCGCGCAACGCCCATGCCTGGGTCTGTGGTCAAAACTCTTTCCAGTCTCCGCGCCGCCTCCAGCGTCCCATCCGCTACGATGACCTGCCCGGCATGCTGACTGTAGCCCATGCCCACACCGCCCCCGTGATGGAACGACACCCAGGTCGCGCCGCCAACGGCGTTGATCAGCGCGTTCAATATTGCCCAGTCTGAAACTGCATCCGATCCATCTTTCATGGATTCCGTCTCGCGGTTCGGCGAAGCGACCGAGCCTGAATCCAGGTGATCGCGTCCGATCACGATCGGCGCTTTCACCATCCTGCTCGCGACCAGCTCGTTGAATTTGAGCCCTGCCCTCACGCGCTCGCCGTAGCCAAGCCAGCAGATCCGTGCCGGGAGCCCCTGGAACGGGATTTTCTCGCGCGCCATCCTCAGCCAGCGCCTGAGATGCTCGTCTTCGGGGAATAACTCCATAATGGCTTCATCGGTCGTGTAGATATCCTCTTTCTCACCCGAGAGCGCCACCCAGCGAAATGGACCCTTGCCCTCGCAAAATAGCGGGCGGATATAGGCGGGCACGAAGCCGGGGAACTCGAACGCATCGCTCACGCCGTTGTTATATGCCTGCTGGCGGATGTTATTGCCGTAATCGAACACTTCCGCGCCCGCTCGCTGGAAGGCAAGCATTGCCTGCACGTGCTTCGCCATCGAGTCCATTGCCATCTGCTTATATTTCTGCGGATCAGATGTGCGCAGCTCATTCGCCGCGGTAATGGATAAACCGGAGGGAATGTAGAATAGCGCCTCATGCGCGGAGGTTTGATCGGTCACTACATCGGGAACGACTCCGCGTGTCACCAGCTCGCTATATACATCCGCAGCGTTGCCGATCAGCCCGATGGACCTGGGTATCTGCTGCTCCTTCGCCTCTTCAACGAGCGTCATCGCTTCTTCGAGCGTATCGATCACAGTATCTACGTATCCAATCGCGCGGCGGCGCTCCGCGCGCTCAGGGTCCACTTCCACGATCAACCCCACGCCTTCGTTCATCGTGATCGCCAGAGGCTGCGCGCCGCCCATCCCGCCGAGACCAGCAGTAAGGACAAATTTCCCCTTCAACGATCCCCAGCCTTTGAGTCTCGCCAGCGCGCCGAATGTTTCATACGTGCCCTGCAATATCCCTTGCGTGCCGATGTAGATCCATGAACCAGCGGTCATCTGCCCGTACATGATGAGTCCCTTTTTTGCCAGCTCGTCGAAGTGTTCCCAGGTTGCCCAGTGAGGGACCAGGTTTGAATTTGCAATTAAGACCTTCGGAGCATCTTTGTGCGACTTAAAGACAACAACTGGTTTGCCAGATTGCACCAGCAGCGTTTCATCCTCCTCCAGGTTCCTAAGCGACTCAAGGATCGCGTCAAAAGCCTCCCAGGAGCGCGCGGCTTTTCCGCGCCCACCATAGACAACCAGGTCTTCCGGTTTCTCTGCCACTTCGGGGTCCAGGTTATTCTGGATCATGCGGTAGGCGGCTTCACTGAGCCAGTTCCTGCAGGTGAGATTCGTTCCTCTGGGTGCGCGGACAATTCTGGGTTCAGACATGATGCAGTCTCCTTGTTGAAATAAAAAATCCCTCCCGCGTATTATACGCCGTGGAGGGATTCCAGATTAAAGCGATGGAACTACTGCTTCACTGCTTTTGCCAGTAACTGCGCAAAGTCCGCTTTCTTCAAGCGCGCCACCAATTCATCCTGGGCTTCGCACCAGACGGAGCGGATCGGGCAATGATCCTCAAACGAACAGACTCCGCCTTGAGCCACACATTCATTGAGTTGAATAGGTCCGTCGATGGCTTCGACCACTTCCAGCAGGGTGATATCCTTCGGGTCTCGGGCAAGCGTTACACCGCCGCGCGCGCCGCGTGAAGTATGCAGCAGCCCGGCAATGGAAAGCTGTGAAACGATTTTCGCAAGGAATGAGGGAGGAATGCGCTGTTGCTTTGCGACGGTGCTGGTGGCAGCCCGCTCGCCTTCCTTCATTTGGGCAAGATGTAAAACTGCGCGTACTGCATAATCTGCCTGACGAGTGATTTGCATGTGAACCTTCCTTATCGAAGGACAGATAATACCTGTCTCCATGCAGGATTTTAGTGTCACATCAAAATAACCACAAGTGATAGAGGTCACCGATGAATTATGACCTTTTACTCCGATTTTTTAAAGCAAAAACGATCCGGATGCAGGACGCCCGGGTCGTTTTTCTTGGGGAAAGCAATTGTCAGTCTGTGATGACCAAGTTCCCGGCTGCCATTTTGACAAGGATGGTCAGGGTAGAGCCAGAGCCGTTTTGGGTATATTTCTGTCCATTTTGCGCCCAGCCGGAGTCGTGACTGATGTTGACGGCTGCACTCTCCACGGTCACGACGGCGTCCACATCCTCGGGAACAATCAGGGTCAGATTGCCGAGTCCCGACTCTACCGTCACGGTCGCGTCCCGCTGGAGCTCGCCGCTGAAGTCGAGCGTGTAATTGCCCGCGCCGCCGGAAAATGCCAGCGTGGAAAAATTTGCGTTCGCCAAGCCCGTCAGTTTTACGTCTGAGGCGCCTGTCTGGTATCGCAGGAGGGACATCTCGGTCTGGTTCGGTTCCATGAACGAAAGGTCCACGTGTGAGGCGCCATCCCGCACGGTCAGGCTCTTAATGGAGAGTCCACCGAGTTCCAGGTTTCCCTCGTAGGCGCCGGCTTGCACCGTCAGATCCAGCGGTGCATCGCTCAACTGCAAATCCCACTCATTGGTGATGTCGTCGAAAAGCGGCAGACCGTTGAAGTCACCCTGCTTGATCTCGATGCTGTCGCCGTTTTTAATGATTTCCGGCTTGAGGTCTTCTACATTGTAGATGACCGTGCCATCGACCAGGTCGTTTGCGCCTGGAGATAGATTCAACCTGCCCGCGCCGAATGAAATCGTCAGATGAGTCTCATCAGACTTTGGGTCTGCAACCGTTATGGACTCTTCGACCTCAGGACCGGCTTGTTGCCGCTCCGGCAGGTCGAAACTGAACCCGCACGCCATGGATGCCAGCGCGAGGACAAGGATCGCTGAAATGATCTTTACGTTCATGGGGAATCTCCTTCTGTGCTTTATACGAAGAAGATTTTATTGGGTTGCAAAATTGAGCATGTCATTGCGAGGAGCGTTTCCTGCGACGACACTTGCGCCTGCGCGCAGTGCAGGTGAGCAATCTCCTCATTGTAATGGGAGATTGCTTCGCTGCGCTCGCAATGACACTTTTAGGCTACTTTCCGCCCCTGTGGCACTTCTCTTGGAACGCTCAGCGCAGCATCCAATGCCTGTTGAATGGAGCGCACCTCGATAATCTCGATTCCCTTTGGATAGGGCTCGCCTTTTCTCAAAGCTTTTGGAATGATGGCTGTTCTAAACCCCAGCTTTTGTGCCTCTCGCAGCCGTGCCTGCATTTGCCCGGGCATGCGGAGTTCCCCGGCAAGCCCGATTTCCGCGATCAGCACCGAATCGGCTTTGACGGAAATGTCCCTCCACGAGGAGGTAATTGCTGCGGCGATCGCCAGGTCTGCTGCCGGCTCATCGATTTGCAGGCCGCCAACCACGTTAACAAAAGTGTCCTGCTCCGAAAGCTTTAGCCCGACACGGCGGGTGAGCACTGCTGTGATCAACAACAGACGGTTGAAGTCCACGCCGTTCGCGGTCCTGCGGGCATTGCCGAATTGAGTCGGAGATGTCAGTCCCTGGATCTCCACGAGGAGGGGGCGCGTGCCTTCCATGGTCACGGCGATGGCAGAGCCCGCGGCATTGATCATGCGCTCGGCAAGGAACGCCTCGGAGGGATTCGTCACTTCTGCCAGACCGCCCTCGCGCATTTCAAAGACACCTACCTCTGACGTCGCGCCAAAACGGTTCTTCACCGAACGTAGCAGGCGATACGCCTGGAAGCGGTCTCCTTCGAGATAGAGAACCGTATCCACAATATGTTCCAACACACGTGGACCGGCAATAGTGCCTTCTTTGGTGACATGCCCGATCACGAAGACGGAGATCCCGGTGGTCTTTGCGAGTTCACGGAGTTGTGAAGAACATTCGCGTACCTGCGAGACGGATCCGGCGGAAGAACCCAGGTTGGAGAGATACACGGTCTGGATGGAGTCGACGATCAGCAGCTCCGGTTTCACTTCGTTGATGTGATTCAAGATGATCTCGAGGTTTGTTTCTGTGACCAGCAATAAATTCCTGGGTAATTCTTTTTTGCCGTTCAAACGCACTGCGCGCATCTTGATCTGGCGTTCCGACTCTTCCCCCGAAACATACAGCACGCGCTTTTGCGATGCCATCTCCATTGCCATCTGAAGCATCAATGTGGACTTGCCGATGCCGGGATCGCCACCGACCAGCACAATCGAGCCGGGCACGATCCCGCCGCCCAGTACGCGCGCGAACTCGGTAATGGGAAGGTTGATTCGGTCTTCAGCATCCGACGAGATCTCCCCAATCGAACGAGGGTTAGACCGGCCTGTAAGGCCGCGAACGGAGGTGGTCTTTGCCACCGGCTCGTCATGGATGACTTCCTCGACCATGCTGTTGAACGATCCGCACTGCGGACATTTCCCCATATAGGATGCAGCGACACGACCGCATTCCTGACAAACGTAACGTGTATGTGTTTTTGCCATAATACTCTCTTGAAAACGTAAAGCGACTGATCCAGTCGCTCCACAGTATAACAGAATTTATGTTCTATTTTCTAGGCGGTTGCCGCATAGATCTGACCGAGCATCTCCAGAAATTCCCCGGAAGGCCGTTGCTTGAGGATTTCCTTGCGAGCATCACGGTCCAGGGTTCTCAACAGCAGGTATTGCACTGCGTATTTACGGAAGAGCCGTTGTCCGTCTTCCTCACCATAGAAGAGCGTGCTCCTTGCCAGATGCTCACGCACCGTCTTTTGCACCTGCTCCGGCGGTACTTGTTCCCGGTCCAGCCCGGAAAAGATCCAGGGGTTGGCGATGGCGCCGCGCCCGATCATGACGGCATCACAGCCGGTGTACTGCTTCATACGCTGGATGTCTGCGACCGACCGTACATCACCGCTGCCGATCACCGGGATGTTGACCAAGGATTTCACCTCGGCGATCGCGTCCCAGTTTGCGCTGCCGCTGTAGCGCTGTTCCTTGGTGCGCCCGTGGATGGCGATCAGCGAGCCGCCATTTTCCTCGACAATGCGGGCGATGAGTTTATAGTTTTTGTTGTGGTCCCAGCCCAGGCGGATCTTTCCGGTGACAGGCACCTGGAGTACGGTGGTCAATTTACGGAAGGTATGGGCGATCTTCAAGGGAGTCGGCATCATCCCCACGCCTGCGCCGCGGTCCGCGATGCTCTTGGCGGGGCAGCCCATGTTGATGTCGATGATGTCCGGGTTCAAATCCTGTATTTGCAGAGCGGCTCTCAGAATCAGGTCCGGGTCATCGCCGTAGATTTGGAAGGTGACCGGTCGTTCTGCTTCTTCGTAATACAGCCTTTTGGCGGGTTCCTTCGAGCGGCTTAGGATCTTCTCCACCTTGACGAACTCGGTATAGCTCATGGCAGAGCCCAGCGCGCGGCAGAGCGAGCGGAAGGGCCAGTCGGAATAACCGTCCATGGGCGCGAGAATGGCATGCCCGTAGATTGGAACATCGCGGATATAAAAGGTGGGAGATAGTTCACTACTCATTTTCAGAAGGGGTAGTATAACAAAAAAGCAGCCCATCCTGTGTGGATGGGCTGTATTCTTATAAGAATTTTACTTGACGGTAAACGTTTTGATCATACCAAGTTCGAGATGTGTCTTGCCGCTGTGCTGCTCGGGGATCACACAGGTTGCCACATAGGTTCCCGGGGTCAGGTTCAGCTTAAGCCATCCAGACTTTCCTGTTGCTATGCCCTGGAATCCGCCAACTCCTTGAAATGGGGGTGGTCCCTGATGGGAGTGGAACCAGGCGGCGACATCTTCCGGGGTCTTCCCGTCGGCAAGCTTGACGAGCGAAATCTCATGCGGCAGCGGCCCGAGATTCTTGATCTCCCAGATCTGTTCGCCTGCTGCTACTTGCTCGGGCATCTCAAACAGGAAGTCTTTCATCTGAACGGTCACATCAGGGTCAAGTGCTTCCGCTGTTGCTGGTTGATCGCTTTTCGTCACTTCGAATGGCGCGAGCATGCCTTTCGCTACGTTTGGTGTGCCATCCTCGCCTGAAAGTACATCAAAGACAATGTACTGCCCAGGGGTTAGATCAACCATCACCTCGAGACCTCGACCTGGAGGCGTCACGCCGGGTCCGCCCTCCATGCTGACCATGCCAAACAAGGCATTCGGGCTCTGTTGTATGGCTCCCTGTAATTGTTCCAATGTAACGCCATCGTTCAGGCGGGCCAGTTGGGCATGGTGATTCCCCTTCCCCTGGTTCTGAAATTTGATCGTGACCAGACCTGCCTGTACTTGCGGAGGCACTGCGAACGAAAGATCCTGTGCAGTGATGCTGACTTCTGGAATAGAGGCATGGTTGTGGGACTCTGGAGTCGCTGTGGCTTGCGGAGCGCAAGCCATCAACATGGCTGCTAGCAGGATACCAATAGTCAATAATCGAATGTTGCGGTTCATTTTTCTCCTTACTTGAATATAGATGGATACGTTTAAGTGATTGATAAATAGGTTCTGTTTCTGTAAAGCGATATTCAGAATTTGAGGTCTACGCCATTGCCGTTGCTTCCAGCTCGATCAACAGCTCCGGAAGCGCCAGACGGGATACTCCCAACAGCGTACTGGTGAAACGGCATCTGGCTTCCGCCAGGCGTCTGGCGAGATATTCGTAACGCGCGAGGGCATCATCCACATCTGTTGTGTAGAGATTCAGCCGAACGACGTCTGACAGCCTAAACCCGGCATGCTGCAGGACGATTTCCAGGTTATCCAGCGCTCGAGCCATCTGTGCCTGCATATCGCCGGGATGCAGCGGTTTCCCGTTGGTATCCACCGAACATTGACCGGCACATACCAGAACTCGTTGCGCGCCTGTGATCTCGTTCGCCTGGACATATCCAAGATCCACCTGCCATGTCCAGGGGTTGATGATTCGCCTTTGTACGCCCGTGCCTTCCGCCATAAAATTGCTCCTTTCTCCTTAAAGAATTGTTGAGCTTAATGTAGCAAAGGGAAAGGTAGATGGCGATGTACGAAGGTACGATTCAGGGTCTTAGAAGGTATGATTTTTGGGAATGAGAAGTATGTTTTTCGTTAGCCCCCTAACGGACACATCCTAAATCAGCCGTAGTTGACGAGCACAGGCGATGGCTTGCGTGCGTGACGAAACATTGAGTTTAGCAAAAAGGTGGGTAACATGGGATTTGACCGTGCGCTCGCTGATGACCAGCTGCCTGGCAACCTCCTGATTGGATGCGCCCTCCGTGAGCAGTCGCAAGACTTCCACTTCACGCGGTGTAAGAGTTGCTCCCGTGGTTGGAACCGTGATGGGTTGCGTCCGTTCCTGTTCGGCCCAGATGGCTAAGATCCGCTGGACAAACTCGGGCTGCAATCCCTCCTTCCGTGCGAGTTCCATCAGCGGTTTCAGGGCATGTCCCTCAGCAAGGATAATGCCCGGCATATTGCGATTTGCCAGATGATCCAGAATAGGGCGCAGCTCGGTCAGTGCTCGCTTGGGTTGTTTCCATGCCAAGTATAGGCTGGCTATCTCCAGGCGTGGATGTCCCATGAGGAGGGAAGGGGTACCCTCGTAGAGTGGAATGACAGTTCGCAGTGATTTTTCGGCAGAAGCATAGCGTTCTTCACTGCGAGCGACCCAACTGCTGATAATCTTCTTAACCGGCTTCAGGTCGATATCCCTGGCCGGCAGCGCGATGTCGGGGATTTGGCCATAATACTGACGCAGGGTATCCAGCCGCCCCTGAAGCCAAAAGGAGCGCGCCTGGGCATAATGATATCTGCCTTGCTGCCGCCAATGCGGCGCAGATTGTGTGCTACGGGAAAATGCGTTCTGCACGTAGTGTTCGATCGACCGGTGATCTGCCTGCGCCAGTGCCACCATCATCAGAATAATATCTATGGAGACATCCTGCCAACTAAGCCCGCCAAGCTGTTCGCTGATCTGCTTGACCCGTAAGCCCGCATGGCGGGCAGACGCCAACTCACCGCGCAGAGCATGGACCCCGCTCAGCATAAGGCGCGCTCCCGCCTCGATGATTCCGCCTTCGGGTCCAAAGTGAGCCAGTACCTGTAGGTTATACTGCTCGAATCGCTCCAACCCCAGCCCGCCCAGGAGCAGTTCTTGATTAGCGCTTTGTGCCAACATTTGTACGGCACCGCGATCCTTGGACAGCTGCGCGATGTCCAGTGCCCTGCTGAGCACTTCATCGACTCGTTGCCATTGATGGCGGTTATAAGCAACCCATAACTGACTTACGTATGCACAAACCATTTCAAAGGGCGTTCTTGCCAGGTCGGGCATGCGGCTGGCGACCTGTTCAGCCTGCTCGAGACTCCCCGTAGCCAGATAGGCATTCGATAGTCCCAATAGAATCCGAATGGTTCCATCTACATCGTCATTTGCCGAAAATACTGGCAGCAGTTTTTCCAGACGAGGCAAAGCATCAGGTAAGTGCCCGCTTTGTACGTCCGCCGCGGCCCGAAAGAGCTGCAGCCACGGTTCTCTATCACGAATGCTAGCTGGCAGGGCTTCCAGCCAGTGAGAGGGGATCTGGACGAAGCCTTGTTGCAATTGCTGGCGTCCCATTGTGATGATCGCCGCTGCTGCTTCGTCCCACAATTCACCTGCCAAATAGTGCTGGATGGCCAGTGTAGATGATGGTGAAGCTTTCGCTGCTCGACGATGAAGCTTTTGAACATACTCTCGTGGTTTTTCTCGCTGGAGTCGCTGGCGCAGGAAGTCTGCAAACAGATCGTGATAGCGATAGCCTGCAGCAGGCGAATCACTGCTGCGAACAGATGTCAGGAAGAGATTGCGGCGATAGATCTCATCGAGGAGTTGTTGCGTGTCCTGACTTCCTGATACAGCTTCGCACAGCGCAGGAGTCAACTCGGATAAGATGGATGTATCCAGCAGAAACTGGCGAAGGTCCGGCTGTTGGTCATTCAGTACTTCCTCGGCAAGAAAATCGAAAATGTACCGCTCGACCTGGGGAAGCCTGTGGATCAGTTTGGAATGTTGGACGGGATCGGTGATGTTTTGCAGAGAAAGGGCAAACAGTCGAAGGCCGGCTGCCCACCCTCCCGCGTGATGCTGGAGGAGGTTCAACTCATCGCCGGAAAGATTCAGACGTAGATTTCCTTCCAGCAGGAGGCGCGTTTCTTCCTCCGTAAATCGCAAAGCTTCGAGGTGCAAGTCTGCTACCCGCCCCAGGGCACGCTGCCGGGCTAGAGCCAGTGGCGGCTCATAGCGGCTCAGAACAACCAAATGGGTCCGAGACGGTAGATTCTCCAGCAAGTAGTTTAGCCCCTGATAGACAAGAGGGTCTGTGATCGTTTGCAGATCGTCCAAAACAATAATCAGGGGCTGGATGCCAGCCTCTATCCAGTCACTCAGCAAAGCGCCCACGATCTGAGGAATGCGTTGATCGGGATCGGGAACATTGTTCAAGAGAGTACGGGCATGGCGGCATAACTGCGGACTGCGCTGCTCGAGAGCTGCTAAAAATGCTGAAAAAAATGTGAACCGCTCGTTATCTTCGGCATCCAATCGCAGCCAGACGACTTGCGCCCCTGCATTGAAGTGTTGTATCCAGCTGGCCAGCAACGTCGTCTTGCCTGCCCCCGCTGGAGCCGACACAAGTGTCAATGCGTGATTGTAAATCGCATCGTTCAGGGTGGAGAGCAAACGCTGCCGAAGGAGAACATCCCTCCCAACATGGGGCGGATGGAGTTTTGTCTGAGGCAAAAATCGTTGCTGGTCTAGCATCGCTGGTGAAAGAGGTTCGAATATGCCGGCATCCCGCAGTACTATTGATTTTGAGTATAACAGAAGGCTTTCCAGACGGACC
>JAICQC010000448.1 GCA_025938055.1 Anaerolineales bacterium
ATCATCCCAGGGCTTATCCTCCTGGCTGTAAACGGTTTGCCTCTTTCCATCGATTTCACCGGCGGCTCATTGCTGGAAGTGCAGTTTACAGGAACAACGCCAGAGAGCGCGGATCTTATTCAGGTATACGAAAATGCCGGGATAGACGACGCGCAGGTGCAAACCACTGAGACCGGTACATTACAGATCCGCTCTTCGTTCCTGACCAACGAAACGCGTGATACCATTCTCAACGAGATGCGGACTCAAAGCGGCGGAGAAGTCTCCGTGGTCCGCTTCGATAGTGTGGGACCCAGCATCGGCGCAGCAGTAACTTCACGCGCGGCGCTGGCTGTGGCTGTGGCGGCGCTGGCTGTGGTGGTCTACATTACCTTTGCCTTTCGCAAAGTGCCGAATGCCTTCCGCTATGGCGTCTGCGCGATCATTGCCATGATCCATGATGTGGCTGTGGTATTCAGTATTATGGGCTTCGGGGCGATGTTCTTCGACTGGCAGATCGATGCCCTCTTCCTGACCGCACTCTTAACGGTTATCGGTTTCTCGGTGCAGGACAAAGTGGTGGTGTTTGACCGCATCCGTGAGAACACAGCCATCCTGCGCCGCCTTGAGTATGAAACGCTGGTCAATCATTCGATTATTCAGACGCTGCAGCGTTCGATCAATACCCAGTTGATGACTGTCGAATTCCTGCTGCTGGCGCTGGCGCTCTTCGGCGGCGTCACTCTTCAGGAATTTGCCGTCATTCTGCTCGTCGGGCTGTTCAGTGGAACCTATTCCTCCATTTTCATTGCCGCACCAATCCTCGTGCTTTGGGAAAAGCAGGAGTGGAAAACCTGGTTCCAGCGCAGAGCCACCGCATAACAGGTACAAAAAACTCCCCATGCGGGGAGTTTTTGATTAACATGCAGTTTTTACTACTTCTATATTCTCATCCAGGAACCAACGAAACGAGCGATCATCATCACAAATGATGACCTGCGCGCGGAGAGGAGATTTTCCGGGTATTCCTCTTCCAGTTCCTTTACTTTAAGAAGTAAGTTAATGATTTCATGGTTCTGATTGATACGATACATAACGCGGTCTCACGCTAAACGGGATGTCTTTACACACCTTCAAGACGGAATATCGCATAAGAGGTTACAAAAAGCGTCCGTCCGGATACAACACCGGACGGAATGGGAAAAAACTCAATTGTAGAGACATCTGCCACAATAATCTGCGGCGAGCAGAACGGCTTTGGTCGTGAAGGGATCTACCCGCCCAACTCCACCGCGAGCGCGTCATAGTATGTGCCGGCGCCGAAACCATCGATGAGCACATGATCGAACGGTTTCAGGTTCGGCAGTTCGCGCAGGAAGGCGATCATGTTCGACGCCGCGCTGACGTTACCAAACTCGCTCAACAGCCACGGCATCGGCAGGACGATGCCCTCGTTCTGCAGGTGTTTTTCTTTAAGTTTGTTGATCTTGAAGTTGGCGTGATGGACAATTGCGACCGCCAGTGATTTGCCAGCCATGCCCAATTCATCCAACTTCGTCTGATAGGCAGAATAGACATCCCGCACCACCTGAACGCCCGTGCGAACGAACAGCTTGACCATGCCCATGGGTCCCGCCATGGCAATGGAGGAACCGTCCTCCGGCTCATGCATGAGTCCGGCGACCCGAATGTTATTCGTAAATGGCTCCGTGACATCTACATTGGAACTGCCATCTACCTTTTGTTTGGAGTGCGGATAATACATTGCAACCTGCAGAACGCCTTCGTCATCGAATACTTCGCGCGACCTTCCCGCCAGGAATTTCATGGTCTGCCCAGGGATCACACCCACCACACCCGCGGCATTGCCGAACATCTGCAGGGCGATCGCGTCGTGCGAGGAAACGATAAAGCGACTCAATCCTTCAATGCCGCCCACCAGCACTTTCTTTCCATAAAGTGATTCGGCAATATTTTGATCAAGCTGTTGGTTCTCAGGCAGGTCGGGGTTGAGCGCCAGATGAAGGCTGCTTGTGGAGCCATCACAGGCTTTATGAATGGCCACCTTCAAAGCACCTTCCGGAATCCCGGCGGCTCTGGTGATCCGGTTGAGATAATCGTCTGAAATGGGGGCGCTCATACCGATGAGCACAGCATCCACTTCGGAGGGCTGCCAGTTGCAGGCGCGCATGGCTTCCGTGAGGAAGCGCGTCCCAACTTCGACCTCGAGGCGGTTATGTTCTTCACGGCTTAGGTTCAACGGGACGTGGTGACGGTTGTTGAAGCCCAGATCGGACAAATTCAGCTTCTCGTTCGCGGGGATTGGATGTCCCAGACGCTGTTCCAAAAACGACGGTAGAGACTCGTTGTCATAGCTCTTGCCCCAGGTGCCGTATACGCCGCCAATCCCAACGGCGGGATTGGTGACCCGTTCGATCCCAAATGGAATGCCCTGCCCGACCTCAATTACACCCACTTCGACGTTGGGGCGGTCAAAAAAAGATACTTTTGTGTTCTCACCTAGCATTTTAATTACTCCTTGTTACTTACCATCGAAACCCCGTTCTGTCATGAAAGTTTCGCTCCTCTGCGAGGTTGGTGGTGCGGATAGATTATACCGTTATCGCTGTAGCGCAATATGAGAATTCACTTAGGGGACATTGAGAAAAGTGAAATCGCCGAGCCATGGCTTGGGAGGTTGGTCATTGATACGTGGTAACTGGAGACATGAAATTCCCCGTTTCAGAGCATGGAAGTGGCTGCGGTCAATTTTCTGCTTTTGTGTACACTTGTATTTATCTACAGAAGAATCCTCGCAAAGAGCCGCCCTGGCCTGGGCGGCTCTTTTTGTCCTGTGTAGACTCGTATTCCCTTTTATGCTCGGTCCTTACACTTGCGGAAGATCAGCCGTAACTGTATTCCTCTCGAAGCGAATGTCGGAGAACGTTGACCCGGCGCTTGGCTCGATGACAAGCTTGATGGCTGTGCGCACCTTATCCTCGATGGTCACATCTGCAAATTCCGGCACACAGCTTACGTTGATGCCGTCATTCCGTAGATAACCGGTCGCCAGTGCAAGCGCCTTGACCGCCTGGTTAACTGCGCCGGCCCCAATCGCCTGCACTTCTGCTCGATGATGTTCACGAACGATTCCGGCAATTGCCCCAGCCACGGCAGCGGTGCGTGAGTTTGCGGAAACTTTGATCAGATTCATAGTAGGCTCCTAACGATATGGTATGAGTGGGTCTTTGCGATACATCCCGCAAAGGTAGATGAGTGTGACTGCACTATAGTATGACACAATTATCAGGATTACCATAGACATGTACTCATACTGTATAGATAATTGTACTGAGTTTAGAAAACTGGTTGAAAACACAGAAGGAACCCAGGATGCAACAGGTCAAAATAATCCGTTCCTTTCGTTGCGCTCCGAGTGAAATATGCAGTATGTCCTCGAGGGTAGGCACTCCCTCTTGTTCTTACAAAGGCATTTCCCTTACTTATCAGGTGTATAATGAACGCACAAGTTACCTCTTTCAGCAGAAAGAAGGAACCACTTAATCTCAAATGGCTTCTAAGAATAACAGCAAGCAAAGCACCCAACCCCCCACCGCCCAACGCAAACCGAGAAAGACGAACAAAGTAAACCTTCACGCCTCACGGAACGATGAAATCACCATCGTTGGTATTGGCGCGTCTGCTGGCGGATTGCCAGCATTGCAAGCTTTCTTCGAGGCGCTGCCGAGTGATACAGGCATGGCGTATGTGGTCATAATTCACCTACACCCGGAACATGAAAGCCACCTCG
>JAICQC010000418.1 GCA_025938055.1 Anaerolineales bacterium
AAACTCTCCAATGCGCAAATCGTGCAGGGATATGTGATGGGCTTCCTCTGGCTGGCAATTGCCATCGCGGTGTTTAACTGGGTATGGCGCAACGGGGTAAAACGCTATTCAGCGGTGGGAGCCTAAACATGCATGTCTGGAAATTACTCTCCGCGTTCTTTAAAGTCAACGTACAAATGTCACTGGCATACCGTGCAGACACCGTAGTCAACATACTGCTCAATCTGATGTGGCTTGGCTGGGAACTGCTCAGCCTGTCCATAATTTTTAACAACACCGAAACGATTGGCGGATGGGGCTTCGGTGAGTTGATCGCGCTGCTCGGTGTGTTCCGCCTCGTTCACACTCTCATGATTGCCCTGATCTGGCCCAATACTGAGAAGTTCAACCAGAGCATCCGTGATGGTTCCATGGATTACACACTGCTGCAGCCGGTCAACAGTCTTTTCCTCGTCACGTTTTCACGCATCACGGTCTGGCGTGCCTGGGATCTGGTCCTCGCCGTGATCCTGATCGTTGCAGGAATTAACATCGCTGGCGATATCACAACACCGCTCAATGTGCTGACCTTTATCCTGCTGACCATTTCGGGGGCGATCATCATCTACAGCCTTTGGATCGTGCTCATCGCGCTGACGTTCTGGTTCACCAAATTCGACAATAACGTCACCATCCTGCAAGCCCTGCTCGATGCAGGCCGCTATCCTGTAACCGTGTATCCCGTCTGGCTGAGGATTATCGTAACGTTCATCATCCCCATCGCGGTGGCAACCACCATCCCGCTCCAGGCGCTGCGCGGGGAACTGAATTTCTCGCGGGTGTTGATGTTTATTGCCATCGGAATCATAAGTTTTCTGGCAGCGTCCCAGGTGTGGAAGGCAGGATTGAAACGCTATAGCGGTGCAAGCAGCTAAGCCCAAACGGCAGCCTCCCGGCTGCCGTTTTTCTTTCCGGAGAATTAAGATATTTGATAAGAATCTTTTGTTCGCATTTATCGTCATGAAAGAATAATCCATCACACCTGTTTCAGCTGCAAAGGAGAATGCAACATGATCGACTCTTCGCTACCCACTGCCCAACCTGCCATTGAACAAATCGATGACCAGCCAAGCCTTCTCATGGGATTGATCGGCGGTCTGATCGCCATGTTAGGTGGCGCCATCGCCTGGGGAGCAGTCACCTATTTTACAGAATATCAAATCGGCTGGTTGGCGATCGGCGTTGGCTTTTTGGTTGGCGTGGCGGTCAGGTTTTTCGGAAAGGGAAAGACTCTCATCTTCGGGGTTTCCAGCGCAGTTCTTGCCCTGATTGGATGCGCTCTTGGGAACCTTATGTTCTATTCAGGCGTTATCGCGCGGGAAGAAAGCGTATCAGTCCTGGAAGTGTTTTTCTTCTTTCTGTTTAGCCCTGCTGCTACGGCAGAACTATTTGCCCTCGCCTTTGAATTCATGGATGTATTGTTCTACGGTCTGGCCGCCTATGCAGGTTTCAACGCGGCATTGGATCTACGAAAGAACAGAAAATGAAACGAAAAAGAGCCAGAGAGTAGATCTCCGCCTCTTTTTGAAGCTATTGCTTGTTTGTCATTCCCCGCTTGCTGCTCTTTTCACGACTTCATCGAAGCTCAGGTTGCTATTGAGCGGCGCGGTGAATACCAGTTGGTAGCCGTCAGGGTCGAGGACCGTCAGCTCACGCACATTCCACGGCTGATCCATCGGACCCCACACGATGTTCGCGCCTCCTGCTTTCGCATGGTCGGCGAGGGTGTCCACGCTGCCATTAAAGCGTTCCAGCATCTGGAAGCTCAGCGAAACTCCTGCTCCTCGTGGTTCAGGCACCGGCTTGTCGTCTCTGGGCAGGGAGAGCAACAGGTCTGCATATTTGCTCCAGCGCAGGTGGACAAGCGCCGGCTGACCGCCGGGTCCCGGCATGGTGAAAATATGCTTGAAGCCCATTACTTCTTGATAGAATTTTGACGATCTTTCCAGATTGCTGACAATCAGATTGACAAAGAAGGGCATCGGATAGATTTCTTCGTTCATTCTCACTCACTTTCCACCCGAGCAGTCTGTTCGACTGCTCGGATTTTCTATTTCTTTTGATTGGCGACGTAGACCTGAACTGCTTCTCGCATAAACTCGGCAAGCTGCGGATGCATCTTATCAAAGTTAGCTTTGAATCGTGGATCGTCGTTGTAGCCATTGGCAAGGGCAAGCAATTGCTCCAGTCTGGGAGTCCAGAAGTAATCCATGTGCTTGCGCCAGCGTTCGATGAGTGCCTGAACCTCCGGGCTGGCTGCGCCCTTCGGCATGGCAGCGATCAGGTCGAGATAGATCGTCTTGCCTTCTTCCATGATCGCTTCCTTCTTCGCTGTGGAATAGGATTTCCACTTGCGGTTGGATTCGCGGACGCTTTCAGCATCATATAACTGTTCCGCTTCTGCCGCGTATTTCTCCTGCTCCTCCTCGCTAAAACCTTCAAAGTATGCTTTATTGCTCATCGTATTGTTTCCTTTCAAATTGTTGATCGTATTGTCTACGGTGTTGATCAGGCGATTCAAGCGCGCCACCTGTTTTTGCAATGCTTCCTTGTGGCTGCGTAATGCACCCATCACATCGAAGTCGCGGCGTCCCATGATCTTCTTGATATCTTCCAGCGGAATGCCCAGCTCACGGTAGAACAGAATCTGCTGCAGCCGCAGCACAGACTCCTCTCCATAGTAGCGATAACCGTTATCGCCCACACGAGACGGTTTGAGGAGCCCAATCTGATCGTAGTGATGCAACGTGCGCGGCGTGACGCCCGCCAGTTTCGAGAGTTGTTTCACGGTAAGTGTGGAATGGTTCATCTGTCAGGCTACTTTCTGGCTTCGGGATGGTTAAGCCAAAGCCGGTTGTACAACATAATACCTGCCACCGTGGAGACGTTCAACGACTCCACCCGGGAATGAGTCGGGATCTGGACCTGCAGCATCGCGGCATCTGTTAATGCCTGAGAGCATCCGTTCTTTTCGCTGCCAAAGACGATCATAAGCTGCCTGGGGAAGGCTGCCGCCTCATTGACCAGTGTATCTGCCTGTGCCGCCATGATCACGATCGGCAGATCAGTTTGTTTGCAGAAACGGATAAATTCTTCCGTGGTCGCGGTGACGACCGGCAAAGAAAAGATGTGCCCGCGGCTGGCGCGAATGATTCTTCTATCGTAAACATCCACAGGATCGGCATTGAGCAAAACAATGCCGCCGACGTCAAATGCCAGGGAGGTGCGAACAATCGCGCCGATGTTTCCAGAAATGGTTAAGTCCTCGAGAACTACGATATCGCGTCGAATATGTAAAAGAGTATCAAGGCGACGTGAGGCTGGTGCGTGGGCAAGGGCAAAGACGCGTGAGATTTTGTCATTCTCGAACAGCTTTTTGCATGTCCTTCTGGCTAGTTCATGAACTTTCACACGGGGGAGCAATTCTCGCATGAGTTCCTTAGAGAACATATCTCCACCTGCATGGAACAGAGAATGGAGTTGAATTCCTGCATCCATTGCCTGGAGAATATTTTCCTCATCGTCGATCAGGATCAGATTGAGTGCCTCTCTGCCTTGGCGCGTGAGAACCTGGCGGATCAGGATCGCTAGGGGGTGCAGGAGAGAATCGACAATAGCGGAATTCTCTTCTATACCTGTTACAGAGCTAGTAGCACTCAAGGGCTTTTTTGATTGCAACCACTTGTTCGCTATACGCAGGGCCGTTGACAGTCATGCGTGTCAATATAAACCCTAACGTAACGTTAATGTCAAGGGTTCGAAAAACCTTGTAATGGTTGGCACCACGCAAGTTGGAAACAGAGGATCAAAACCTCGCAAGGTTATAATGACAATATGGAATACTGGCTGGCATCAAGTCCGTGGCCCGGAGTTGCTTTGTGGGTGATTCTTTATATCAGCGATTACTATCTAACCAGCTATTCCGCACGAGGGTTCCGCGAAACTGGATATTTTCACTTTGAAGGCAGTTTTGAATTAACCCCACAGTATCAGAAGGATATTGATACGCTACAGCCTGTTTCAAGCCTACATGCTACTCTGCTTGTCCTCTACAGCCTTTTGATTGTCTTTATCTGGTGGTTTACAAGACAGCTTCTCTTTTTCCCATGGACCTATTTGCTATATCTCGGAATGTTCCTCCT
>JAICQC010000042.1 GCA_025938055.1 Anaerolineales bacterium
CCGTGCGGACGACCCCGCGGCGACATTGTCGAAAGGGTTGCGACAGCGGGTTGCCCTGGCCCGGGCGATGCTCCATCAACCGCAGGTCATCCTGCTCGATGAACCGACCTCGGGGCTTGACCCCATCTCGACGGGCAAAGTGGAAGCCGCGCTGCAGGAATTAAAGAAGGAATACACCATCATCCTTGTGCCTCACTCCGTGCAGCAGGCGGGGCGCACCGCCGATTACGCGGCGTTCTTCCTGCAGGGTGAGCTTGTGGAATACGGGGAAGGCAAGTCGCTCTTTACCGCGCCGAAAGAGAAACGCACGGAGGATTATATTACGGGGAGGTTTGGGTAAAGTTATGTCCCGTCATTGCGAGGAGCAACTATGAGCGTCAGCGAAGGGAAGCGACGAAACAACCCCTCTCATCATATCTGAGATTGCTTCACACTCCGGGCTCGCAATGACATAAAATGAATTATGAAAACCGTCCTTTTCCTCTGCACCGGCAATTCATGCCGCTCACAAATGGTGGAAGCCATTGTCAACACGCGCTACCCGGAATGGAAAGCATATTCCGCGGGGACAAAACCAGCAGGGTATGTCCATGAGCTGGCAATCGAAGCGCTGAATGAAATTGGGATCGCGCATGCCGGGGAATCCAAACACATCAACGATTTGCCAACGAAAGATTTCGATCTCGTAGTCACCGTCTGCGATTCGGCGGCGGAGGAATGTCCCGTGTGGCCCGGCAAGGCGGAGAGACGCATCCACCATGGGTTTGTGGATCCTGCCAAAGCGGAGGGAACTCTCCAGGAACGGCAGAAGGTCTTTCGCCAGGTAAGAGACGAGATGCTGGAAGTCATCCCAATGTTATTAGCGCCATCCTGAGTGGAGGGCATAGCTCGTGTCGAAGGATAAATTACATGTATACACGCTTCGATTGCGAAGCACTCAGCGCGAAAGGAATTTATGAGTAGTCCATACGACATATTATTCCAAACGGTTCGGATCGGTCCTGTGGTCGCTCCGAACCGTTTTTATCAGGTGCCGCACTGTAACGGCTTTGGGTATCGCATGCCGCAGGCGCTCGCCGCGATGCGCGGCGTAAAAGCAGAGGGCGGCTGGGGCGTGGTCTGCACGGAGGAGGTGGAGATTCATCACTCAAGTGACCTGGCTCCTTATTTTGAAGGACGCCTATGGAGTGATGATGACATCCCCGCGCTGGCGCTGATGGCGGAGTCAGTTCATAAGCACGGATCACTGGCGGGCATCGAGCTTGTTTACAATGGGTACGACGCGCCGAACCTGTATTCGCGCGTGCCATCGCTCGCGCCGGGTTCGATGGGGACAATTGGCGGATCAGGTTACGACCCCGTGCAAACACGGCGTATGGATAAGGAAGACATCCGCAACTTGCGCAAGTGGCACCGCGCCGCGGCGTTACGCGCCAAACGCGCCGGCTTTGATATTATCTATTGTTACGCCGCGCATGGCATGACCGCCGCGATCCAGTTCCTATTGAAACGCTTCAACGACCGCACGGATGAATATGGCGGCAGCCTGGAGAATCGCGTGCGGCTCTTCCGAGAATTGATCGAAGATACAAAGGAGGCTGTAGGCGATACGTGCGCGGTGGCGGTACGCTTCGCCGTCGATGAATTGCTCGGCGAGGAAGGTCTAACTCACCAGGGTGAAGCGCATGATGTGGTCGCGATGCTCGCCGAACTGCCCGACCTGTGGGATGTGAACATCAGCAGCTGGAGCAATGACTCGATCACGTCGCGGTTTGGGAAAGAGGGACATCAGGAAAAATATATCTCGTTCGTCAAAGGGCTGACGACAAAACCTGTGGTTGGCGTGGGGCGATACACCTCACCTGATTCGATGGTCTCTGCGATACAGCGCGGTGTGATGGATTTCATCGGCGCGGCACGCCCGTCCATTGCGGACCCGTTCCTGCCGCAAAAGATCAAAGAGGGACGCGTCGAAGACATCCGCGAGTGTATCGGCTGCAATATCTGCGTGACGGGCGATACGCGCTTCGTGCCGATCCGCTGTACGCAGAACCCGACAATGGGCGAAGAATGGCGGCGCGACTGGCACCCGGAGATCATCGCACCGAAGAAAAGCGATAAAGAAGTGATGATCGTCGGCGCAGGACCCGCGGGGCTGGAGGCGGCGCGGGCGCTTGGTCAGCGCGGCTATGGCGTGACGCTGCTTGAGGCACGCAAGGAACCCGGCGGACGCGTGATCCGTGAGTCGGCGTTGCCCGGGCTGAATGAGTGGCGCCGCGTGGCGGACTGGCGGTTAACGCAGATCGGGAAGATGAAGAATGTAGAGGTATATCCTTCCAGCCCGATGACCGCAGAAGAAATCCTTGAAACAGGCGCGCAAAATATCCTCCTTGCCACGGGTGCGGCGTGGCGACGCGATGGAATGGGTCGCACGCTGCGAAGGCCAATTCTCGGGCATGATTTGAAGAACGTGTATAGTCCTGATGATTTGATGGAAGGAAAATCGGTAATTGGTAAATTGGGAAGTGGGAATTGGGTGATTTATGACGATGATCATTATTACATGGGCGGGGTGCTGGCTGAATTACTAGCGGGGCAGGGATGCAGGGTTTCTCTTGTTACGCCTGCGCCGCTGGTTTCGTACTGGTCTCAGTTTACGCTGGAACAGGAACGCATTCAGCACAGATTGATGAAGCTTGGCGTGAAGTTATATTCACAGCATGTGTTAAGTGAGATTGAAGATGATTGCGTCAGTTTGATAAACACAATTTCCGGAGAAGGGACTGAGCTATCACGTGACGGAGTTGTGCTGGTCAGCGACCGGATTTCAAACGACTCGATGTATTATGAAGTGAAGCCAGCGCTTGAAGATGGAAAAATAAACACATTACGAGTCATTGGCGATGCGGAAGCACCGAATATTATCGCGCAGGCGGTGTTCTCGGGTCACCTCGCGGCAAGGGAGTTTGACGAGAAAAGGGTTGATGGAACACCGTTCAAAGTGGAACGGATCATGTAGGGACTCCTCCTGTGATTACCATACCCGTTCCAGATTTGGATTCTCCAGCGACTTCCTCCCCACCTTCGCCATGTCGATCCACTGGCCGTGCACTTTCACGCGCACCACGTCGCCAGTGAAATCGGTGACCGTGCCGCCGTTGTTGTTGAACAACCACGAACCGACCGCGTAAATATCCACAGGGACGCCAAGCCTTTCGAACTTGCGGGTTTTCTCCGGGTTAAATCCGCCGGAAACCACGATCTTGACGCTCCGGCAATAGTTGCGCGCTGCCTCCTTCCAGGCGCCAGGGATGTCCCAGCTTTCGGAAGCAGAGTCGAGCCCCTGGCGGACGTTGAAAACCAGCCGCGGATTCACGCCCAGGTCCAGGGCGGGGTCGCCCAGTGGTTCGACGGAGACATCGCGCAGGGTTCCGCTCGTATCCAGACGCACTCCATATAGAACATACTTTGCCGCCTCTGCCTGATCGCCGCGGTCGCACAATTCCTGATATTTTCGGAACATCGCTTCGAGTACCCGCAGCGTATCGCGCACCGAATCATTATTGAAATCCACCAGCGCGATGCGGGGAATGTGCGCAGGCAGGATGCGCGAGAACTGCATCATCCCCTCGGCGGTATCGCCCAGGAACGAGGCAATCGCCGCGTGAGCCACCGTTCCGCCGCCCGCGCCGCCCCACCAGTCGCCCTGGGCATCCGTGGAAACATAAGAGCCGATCCGTTGGGAGAAATCCATGTTGAAGCGCTCTATCGCAATGTTGTAGGCATATCCATCCACTGCCTGGACCTCATGCAGATCAAAGCGCGCCGGGAAGAACAGGACCGGTTTGCCGCGCGCTGCCATCAGGGTTTCATACACGTTGGTCGCCACGCGGCTCGAGCGGGTCAGTACGCCCAGAGTGGGAGTCTCAAGCAGCGCAAAATCGCGGTAACGCCCGTGCACTTTGATGACCGGTTCGGCGTTCAACGGATTTCCATCGGACTTCACCACGGTTCCATCGTGGACAGCCCACACGTGCAGTTTGTCGGATGTGTCGATGAAGCGATCGCCCTCCCAGTAACCGGTGCAATGCCTGAGCATTTCCAGCGACTTATCCACACCGACCACGATGGTATTGCCCAGACGCCGCGTGAACCACTGCATCTCCACTTCGATATCGCCTACAGCGATATCGTCTGGCGAGATACCTGATGGCAAGTTGTGATACTCGCCAGAGTAGGTATATCCCTCGGCTGCCAGCACGGTGAGCATACGCCCGATGTTCTCGAAATATTTATCCGAGTACCAGCCCCGGCGCATTCGTTCGACGTCGAGTTTGAAGGTTTTGTTCGTGAGGCGTTTCTTGTCGAAGATAGACATAGGAGGTCCAATTTCGGATTGACGATTTCAGATTGACGATTTGTATTTGAAGTTAAAGCTCAGAGATCGATGTAGTCGAGCGGATGATGTTCATACCCGCTTTGGCGAAGCGTTCATACGCCGCGTCGGCGGCATCGGTGTGATCCACGACTCCGGGCACTACCACGGGAGACGTGCAGTCTTCGAGCAAATAGACCTTCTTCGCCAGCTCAAGATCGAGCAACGCAATATCCTCGAGCAAATCAGAGACCGTCCACGCGACACAGTGACTCTTTGCCTGCCCGGCAATGATCAACCTGTCGAACTGCTGCAACTTCTCAATGAACTTTTGATTGTGCGTCCCCAGCGTCTCGCCCATCGGACCGGTCAACACTTCGGGACCAACGACGGAGTAGTTTTCAGTGAAAGGCTTGTCGCCTTTGATCTCGAGCTCTGGCTGGGCGATCCGCGCAATGGAATGGAAGAAGATCGCTTCCTCCACGGAGGAGACCAGTGCATGACCGATCCCGCCCAGCATGGCATGGTAGGGCCAGATCGTAAGGGCGAGCTTGCTCTTCCTCTCCAGTTGTTCGGCATAGTGGATCATCATCTGCTGTCCATATTCAGGTGCGACACCTAGTGGAGAGGAGAGCGCAGGGTTAAAGGTCCATCTGCCGTCACGCAGTTCGGCGGCGTGAATATCGGTGTAGGGCGCAGGATGATTCCCATCCTTATCCACAAAGAAGATGGCATGAAAGACCTGCATCGTCATGTGCGTGTCCATCGTGGCGGTGATGTGGGTGATGCTGCCAAGATTGCGGTAGATGAATTCGCACAGCCGGACGTTATCCTCGACCGCGCCGCGGCCGCTGCGGCCACCGACGTAGAGTTCAAAGCCCGGGATGCAGAACGTGTTCTGTACATCGATCAGCATCAACCAGGTTTTTGTCAGATCCACGGAGGCAGGCTGAAGCGCGTTCTGGTTCGCCCGGTCACGCGCCTGTTTGGCACGCTCTTCGTAGGGAATCCGCCAGACCGTGCCGACCTTTTCCGCGTCGAAAAATTCGGGGATGGGCAGTTGAGAGATGGTCATAAATTTCCGTTTCCTTTTGAGTAGGTTAACGCCCGCGCAACGCCTTGTCAAGTGCGAGCCGTACCATCCTGTTGACTTTTTTGCCTGAAACCTTTACACTACGAATACCGTCTACATGACTGAACAATAATTTTTGCCAGTAGTATATGCCTGTTTCCGTTTGGTTATGGATACAACAACAGGCGGTGAGAAAAGCAATTTTGGAGGAGAAGGATTATGGCTTCGCAATTCCAGCTCATTATGCGGTCGGGACCTACCCCCGGAGCAGCCTTCACACTGGAGGGCGATCAGCTCGACGTCGGCCGCGATTCGACAAATGAGATCGTGATCAATGATGCAGAGATTTCACGCCGCCACGCTCGTTTGACCTTCCAGGGAGGCAAGTATGTGCTGGAAGACCTGGGCTCAACCAACGGAACGTTCGTCAACGGACAGCGCCTGGCAGGACCTCGCGTGTTGAAAGCCGGTGAGGTCGTTTCGTTCGGTGAACAGATCGTGATGATCTTCGAAGCGACGACCATTGACGCCGGGGCGACCGTCGTTTCGCCGCGCGCCGCACCTGTGCCTGCCGCCTCACGCCCGGTCATGTCCGTGCCGCCTCCGCCTCCCACCGAGTATGTGGGGAGCGTGCCGGTCAGCCCAGCCCCCATGAGTCCCGTTCCGGTGCGGGAAAGGAGCATGACCACTCTCATCATTATTGCTGTGGCTGTTTTCCTCTTCCTGTGCATGTGCGTTGCCTTCTTCTGGTGGGTGGATGCAAATTTCCTCTGGTGTACCTTCTTCCCATTCCTGGGCGGCTGCTAGCCATTCATCGACGACATACCCCGCGAGGCTGCCCTCGCGGGGTGTTTTGTTTCTAAGGCGCAGATCTGAAGCATCCTCGCAACTCGAAACCGTTTCCAACGTTAATCATGTAGGAAGACAAGCGGTAGAATATAACCCTTCTGGAGAACTTTCTATGCAACCACATTTTTCAACCTCGCCACGCTGGAGCCCAACCACAAAACTTTTGGTCGGGCTGGTGATCGTCGGCATCGTGGCATTTTTATTCTTCCGCTTTACAAGTCTCATCACGCCGCTGCTGATGGTCTTTATCCTGGCGTATCTCTTCCACCCGGTAGCGACGATGATCTCCTACTGGCTGAGGGTTTCGTGGAAGGCAGCGGTCAACATCCTCTACTTCATTATCCTCATCCTGCTCATTGGCTCGCTTACCCTGGGCGGAGTTGGGCTGGTGGGGCAGGTGCAGAGCCTGATCAACCTGGTGCAAGCCATTGTTGCCAATCTTCCTGAGTATGTGGAGACTCTCTCCGGGCAGGTCTTTCAAATTGGTCCGTTTACACTGGATATGCGGACCATCGATCTTAGTGCGATCAGCAGCCAGCTGCTTTCCTTCGTCCAGCCTCTGCTTGGACGCACCGGAAATATTGTGACCGCATTAGCAGGCGGCGCAGCCGAAATCTTTGGCTGGACGTTCTTTGTGTTGATCGTTTCCTACTTCCTGATGGTCGAAAGCAGTGGACTGCAAAGTGACCTGATCAAGGTTGAGGTCCCTGGCTATAACGAGGACCTGCGGAAGCTCGGCAGGAAACTAAGCACGATCTGGAACTCGTTCCTGCGCGGGCAGATTTTTATCTTTGCCATGGCTACCGTTATCTACATCGTCGTGCTTTCCATCTTTGGCGTGAGATACGCCATCGGCATCGCCTTTTTAGCAGGGCTTGCAAAGTTCCTGCCGTATATCGGTCCGGCGATCACCTGGGTCATTATGGCGCTGGTGACCTTCTTCCAGAGTCCCACGCCTTTTGGCATGGAGCCCCTGACGTATATGCTGATGGTCGTGATTACGACCACGATCATCGACTGGATCATTGACAACCTGGTGGTGCCGCGCATCATGGCGCAAACGTTGAGAGTGCATCCCGCGGCAGTCCTGGTGACCGCCCTCGTTGCAGCAAACCTGCTTGGCATCATAGGTGTGGTTATCGCCGCGCCATTCCTTGCCTCGGTCATGCTCCTGGGGCGCTACACCATGCGTAAGATGCTGGACCTGAACCCCTGGCCCCCGGGCGAAGCGACCGTGCCGGCAAATGCCATGTCGTTCGAATGGATCTCACGGACCACATTATTGATTGCCTCGAAGTTCCAAAGAAATCCTTCGAAAGAACAAATTTATCCGAAGGAGAATTCTGATGAACAACAACAACCATAATGAGCCAAAAACGCAAACACTTGCCGAGACCGAAAACTTCCAGGCATGGAAGGCGGAGGAACCCGATGGCGAGACTACGTACTATCTTCAGATCGGGCGCGCAACGATCAACTTTTTCCAGGAGGAGTGGGATGAATTCCTGACCTCGATCAAGGATATCGAGGATGTCAAACCGGAGGACGATGAGTTTTACAGGCTGGAATTTGACAACGTGGATATCTGGATGGACGAAGAGGACTGGAAAGAGTTCAAAAATCTGGCAAGGGATATCAGTCTGTAACCTTTGGGGACAACATTTTTCTCGAAGTGAAAGAAGCACAATTTATGAAAAAAACAAACGCCATCACCGATGTGCGTGGCATTGAAGTGGGTCATGCCCAGGATGATGTTGCGCTGACAGGCTGCACCGTGATCCTTTGCCGCAAGGGAGCGGTTGCCGGAGTGGATGTGCGCGGGGGCGCGCCGGGCACGCGTGAGACCGACCTGCTCGACCCGGTCAACCTGGTTGACAAAGTCCATGCAATCGTGCTGGCGGGCGGCTCGGCATTTGGGCTGGATGCGGCAAGCGGCGTGATGCGCTATCTTGAGGAGCATAAGATCGGATTCAACACCGGCGCGGCAAGAGTGCCGATTGTCCCCGCGGCGATCCTGTATGACCTGAACATCGGTCGCGCGGACGTCCGACCCGACTCTGCCATGGGATATCTCGCTGCGGCTTCAGCGTCGTCTGACCCGCCCGCAGAGGGGAACGCGGGCATGGGCATGGGAGCCTCAGTCGGCAAGATGTTCGGCGGGGGTTTATCCATGAAAAGCGGTGTCGGGACGGCGAGCTGGGACATCGGCGGAGGAGTCGTTGTCGGAGCGCTCGTCGGAGTCAATGCCTGGGGCGATGTGGTGGACCCGCAAACGAGTCAGATCATCGCAGGTCTTCGCTCGGGGAAAGTTGGTCCTCTGCGGGTGGGGAAAAAGGATCAATTTGCCGGTACGCTCAGCATGATGAAAAGCAACGTTGGGCGCGGCTTGCTCGGGTTCGCGACGCGCACGAACACAGTCATCGGTGTGGTTGCAACAAACGCAAAATTGACGAAGGCGCAGGCGACCAAAATGGCGCAGATGGCGCAGGACGGCATCGCGCGTACCATTCGCCCTGCGCACACCATGCTGGATGGCGACGCGATCTTTGCGCTCTCCACGGGCGCGCGAAAAGCAGATGTTTCCACAATCGGGGCGTTCGCCGCGGAGGTGATGGCAGCAGCCATCCTCCGTGCGGTGCAGATGGCTGCTCCTGCCGGCGGGTTGCCAGGGTTATATCAAAAATAATTTTCCTGGGAGTTTTTAAGCAAAAAGAGGATGACCTGTACAGGTCATCCTCTTTTCATATTTCATAGCGGAAACCCTTTTACCAGCGGCCTTTCAGCTCATCCTTGAGGATCAGGGACAGAACCACGCTGACCAGGCTGACCACCAGCCCACCCAGGAAGGCATTCCACCAAACGGGGTCAGAAATGATTAAGCCAAAGCCGAGCGATTGACCGATGATACTTGTCAGCCAGAACAGGAAGGTGTTGATCACCAGCGTGAACAGACCGAGCGTCAGGATAATGAGCGGGCACGTCAGGAACTTCAGCAGCGGGCGGAAGAGGGCATTGATGAGCCCAAAGATCAGCGCCAGCCAAAGGATCGAAACGAGATTGCTTCTCAAGTCGATGCCCGGCAGGATCAGCACCGCCAGATATAGCGCGATGGCGTTGATCGCCCAGCGTAGAATGAATTTTGTCATGTGGTTTCTCCTCTTCAAAGTAAACCATGTCACTCTCAGAGAGTGGCGCAAGGCGCTATCACCGAAGAGTCGGTTTGTTGTCCTTCGGTAGAATGACATGACTTGTTGGTATTTATCACCCTCTTATACGAAAACCATTCCCCACAGTTGCATCAGGCGTCAAGCCCGCATCCATAATAGTGTACGCCGCGGCTTAAAACCTGCTGCGTCGATCGCCTCGGTCATTCCCTCATTCGAGGGGAAATCCAGCGTGAGAAAGGGAGGATACGTGATCGTGCGCCGGGCGTGGACCAGCAGTGACGTCAGTGCTTCGCCGCTCAAAGCTCCCGCACCCGTCGCGGCATACAGCGACTCGGTTCTGCCTCCCTGAGGCATCCATGTTAGAGTGGCAAGTAATTCTTCGTTACGGACTGCCGCCCATTGTCGTATATTGAAGTCAATGAATAAGAGATAGATCCAGTTCCAGAGTCCGGGCCGCAGACTGTTAATGTTCCAGGAATGGTACCAGCTCAGCGACTGCGGGTAGAGGCGGCGAAGCCATTCCTGCTGGAGGGTCCAAAAGCGCGGGTGCCGCGGCACAATTCTGATATCAGTATGGGGAGATGGCAGGCGGGTGTCGGGACTTGCCTGCCAGGTGGTACGGCGCGCGATCTCCTGGAATCCCAGATCCTGATACAGCTTGATCGCGCCGGGATTATCATCCCGTACGTGCAGCCAGATGGCAGAGGCATTTTTGTCGCGGGCGAGCTTCATCACGCGTTCGGTGAGTGCACGCCCAATCCCCTGCCGGCGAAAATCGGGGTGGGTCGCTACATTCGCAATGAGGTAGATGCGTTTGCCTTTCGCACGGAAGGGAATCAGGCTGGCGTTGCCGATAATGCCCCCGTCCTGTTCCCAGACGTAACCCATCAGCGGGAGAGCCGCAGTCTCGGTCATGCGCGATGCCCAATGCAGGAAGGTGTCATCCCGGCTGGCGCGGCGCATATCTGAGAGATAACGCTGACCTTCATTGTCCATCGTCGGAGAAAAGCACAACTCGATCAGGTCCGCAACCGCGGAAAGGTCACGCAGCACGTTGAGCGGCCGCATGTTGGGATGCTCATTCACCTTGACGGGGATGCTGATGGAACTCATCGAGGCGAATTATAGCGCGTTGTACTATTTTGGAGATGAAGTCGTATAATTAAAGTCTGATGAAACTTGTTTATGCTGTCAGTCAGAGGACGAATTCCAGGCGTCCTGCTGCGCGCCATATCGACAACGGCAAGGGCAAGCCACTCTGCGGCGGCAATGGGCGTGAGCCGTTCTTCTGGGCGCCGGAGGAGGGCGAGCCGACCTGCAAGATTTGCATGGACCTTGCGATAATGCTGGAAGGGGAAGAAGTGGATAGAGATACCGCGGAAAGTAAGTGAGGCAGCAAACGAAATCGCAATCTCAAATCTTGCCCAATTTTTGAGGGCAAGATTTGCTTACACGAAGTCTGTGTGGTGGAAGTTAGGATGACAGACATTATGGAATGTTGGTCTTGCAAATCCAATTCAGGTGAAAAAAGGATCTCGCCCGGTCCCACAATTTTTGAAGGCGAATATTGGCTGGTGGAGCACGCCTATCCGGTAAAGACACTCGGGTGGCTGGTGATTGTTCTAAAGCGCCATGCTGAAGCCTTACACGAGTTTACCGCTGAAGAATTTAGCGAACTTGCGCAAATCCAGCATAGGCTTACGCGTTTACTCTTCGAAGAGTTGAACTGTGAAAAAGAATATGTTTCGTGCTATGCAGAAACTGAACACTTCTACCACATCCATTTCCATGTCTTTGCCAAGCCACCCGATTTTCCTGATGCATTGAAAGGTAGTAAGAGCTTTGCTTTGCTAAAAGTTACTCTCGAAGAAGCAGTTGCCCCGGCAGAGGTCATCTCTTTTTGTGAATCACTCAGAGATAAATTTATCTACACGGCCCAAACTTAACACATCCATTACGCTCATTTGTCAATGCGGTTTTATCTTATAATATCCTCACCATGATCGCCCGCTGGCTGCCCTATGCTCTTGTCTGCTCCATTTTCCTGGCGACTGCCGATTTCTTCGTGAAACTCGCCAGTAACAAAATCTCTGCGAGCATGGGAATGTTCATCTACGGGGCGACCACGTTCGCGTTTGGCTTGATCTGGGTAGCCTACCTGAAACTCAACGGTCAGCCCTTGTTGATCACGCCGACTGGCTTGCTGTATTCCCTTGCCGTGGGAGTGGCATTCAGCATCGTCACCATGCTGCTGTACATCACCTTTGCGCACGTCAGCGTTTCGCTGGGTTCGCCGACGATCCGCATCATGGGCATTGTGATCGCCAGTTTTCTCGGTATCCTGCTCCTGCACGAACCGTTTACATGGCGGTATGCCCTGGGGGTGATCCTGACCATCGCGGGCGTGACGCTGATCGTCCTCAGGTAATGAAACGAGAAATGTTTCTCGACTTGTCAAATTTAACACTCCTCTTACGCCGCGTTGACAATTTGCCGACGCGGTTTTGTTATAATCTGCCCTGTCAGAAGGTCCCCAAAAGGTCCTCGTGACCTTTTGGGGTTTTTGCTTACGAAGTGCCGCCCATTTTTAGCTTGATAGCTGAATTTCAACCGGGAAATCCAGGTAAAGCTTCACTTATCAGTAGTTAAGCGGCAGAAAAGGAACTTTCCCTATGATGCGATTTGACCGTTTTACAGAACGAGCACAGGAAGCCGCCCAGCGCGCGGCGGAAATCATCCAGCGCTACGGGCACAACCAGATCGATACCGAACACATCCTGCTGGCGCTGATCGAACAGCCCGGCGGGGTGATTCCCCAGATTTTGGAAAAACTGAGCGTCAGCCCTGAGGCTCTCACCGAGCGGCTGGACGCGACTTTGCGCGCCAGCCCCAAAGCCAATATCTTCGGCGGCGGCGCAGGGCAGATCTTCATTACCCCGCGTGTGAAGAGAATTATCGATTTAGCCAACGAGGAAGCCAACAGGTTGAAAGATGAATATATCTCCACAGAGCATATCTTCCTTGCCATCCTCACCGAGCGCAATACACCTGCCGCCCGCATTTTGGAATCCGCCGGGCTGACGCGTGACCGCGTCCACACCGCCGTTCAGGATTTGCGCGGCGGACAGCGTGTCACAGACCCTCAGGCAGAATCCCGTTACCGCACACTGGAGAAATACTCGCGCGACCTCACCCAGGCGGCACGCGAAGGCAAGCTTGACCCGGTCATTGGGCGCGACAACGAGATCCTGCGCCTGATCCAAATCCTCTCCCGCCGCACCAAGAACAACCCGGTGCTGATCGGAGAGGCAGGCGTGGGCAAGACCGCCATCGCGGAAGGTCTCGCACAACAAATTGCCAACAACGATGTTCCAGAGATCCTTTCGGGCAAGCGCGTCGTCCAGCTTGACCTGGGCGCGATGATCGCCGGGTCCCGCTTCCGGGGTGAGTTTGAGGAACGCCTCAAAGCCATCATGGAAGAGGTCCAGCGCGCTCAGGGTGACATCATCCTGATGATCGACGAGCTGCATACCGTCGTTGGGGCCGGCGCGGCGCAGGGCGCGATGGACGCATCCAATATGCTCAAGCCTGCACTGGCACGCGGCGAACTGCAATGTATCGGCGCGACCACATTGGATGAATTCCATAAGTACATCGAAAAAGATGCCGCGCTCGAGCGCCGCTTTGCGCCGATCTATGTGGAAGAACCGACGGTTGACGACACAATCAAGATGCTCTACGGCTTGCGCGACCGCTATGAAGCCCATCACAAAGTCCGTTTTGCAGATGATGCGCTGGTTGCCGCGGCTCGCCTGGCAGACCGTTACGTGACCGACCGCCGCCTGCCCGACAAAGCCATTGACCTGATGGACGAAGCTGCCGCCAAACTGCGTGTGGCACTGTATTCCATGCCGCCTGATCTCAAGGCAATGAAGACCGAAATTGACAAATTACAAGCCGAGGAAGAACAATCCGGTTTGAGCCGCGATTATGAACGTGCCGCGCAGAAAAAATCTGAGCGGCTGCGCCTCGAGCAGGAATTCCACGAAAAGCGCGATAAATGGGAATCCGAACACCAGCTCGATGAAGTAGTGGATGTGGATGATATCGCTTCCGTCGTCCATCAATGGACGGGCATCCCGGTCAGCCAGATGATGGAGACCGAAGCTACAAAACTCCTGCATATGGAAGCGCGCCTGCATGAGCGCATTATCGGTCAGGAGGAAGCCATCCATGCCATCTCAGACGCAATCCGCCGTGCCCGTTCGGGCTTGAAGGATCCATCCCGCCCCATCGGTTCGTTCATCTTTATCGGACCCTCGGGAGTCGGTAAGACAGAGCTTGCCAAGGCTTTAGCCTGGTTCATGTTCGACGATGAAGAAGCGCTGGTGCGCATCGACATGTCAGAGTATCGCGAACAGCATACTGTGAGCCGCCTCTTTGGCGCGCCTCCGGGATACGTCGGGTATGAAGAAGGCGGCCAGTTGACGGAAGCCGTCCGCCGGCGCCCGTACCGGGTGGTCCTCTTCGACGAGATCGAGAAGGCGCATCCCGAGGTCTGGAATGCGCTGCTGCAAATTTTGGACGACGGCCGCCTGACGGATGGTCAGGGCAACAGCGTGGACTTCCGCAATACGGTTCTAATTATGACATCGAACCTTGGGACCGAATATGTACGCAAGGGTGGCGCGCTGGGCTTCCTCCAGCCGAAAGCATCCGGTGAGGAACGTGAGGCGCACGATAAGGTAGAAAAAGCATTGCGATCCGCGTTCCGGCCCGAGTTCCTCAACCGCGTAGACGAGATCATCATGTTCTCACCGCTCACCATCGAACAGATGGAGGAGATCGTCGTTCTGCAGATGAAGGAAGTGCAGGACCGCTTGAACGAATACAACATCACAGTCGAGCTGACCGATGCAGCCCGCAAGTGGCTGGCAAACGAGGGATATGATCCCGCCTTTGGTGCACGCCCACTGCGCAGAGCGATCCAGAAGTACGTAGAGAGCCCGCTGTCGGTGGAACTGTTGAGCGGTAAGTACAAAGATGGCGCCACCGTCGAGGTGGATGTGGATGAGGAAAAGAATAAGATCATCTTTACCAAGTCTGAACCGATCAAGAAGAAGAGTCGGCAACACGCAGACGCTTAGAACAGATACGAAAGACCGTCCAATGTGACGGTCTTTCTTCTTTCAGTCCAAAATGCAAACAGGAGGTAGACAGGAACACAAGTACACACATATTTCCTTGTGTTCCTGTCTACTTGTGTACCAATCCGTTTTTCCTAATCACAGGCTTATCGATTCAGTGTAAGATGGACAAAATAACTCAGGAGGTCCATTAAATGGAAACCAGCTCGAATCAACCTTCATCAACGCCAAAGATCATCGCCGCCATCGTAGCAATTCTTGTTTGTTGTTCCTGTGCTGCCATTGTCGGGGCGGCTGCACTTTTTATCCCTCTATTTCGGGATGCCGAAGTTCCTTTTACACCCCCGACGGAAAACACTGTTCCCCCTGGTCCCACCGCGGAGATCGACCGCCCGCCTGCGGACGAGATTTCCACACAGACACTCGAAACACTGGCAGAGGCGCAGGTTCCGGAAAACGACCCCTATGAGCTGGCATGTCGTTTGGAAGCGATCTGTGATGTCCCCACAACCGTACAGGCCAAGACCTACCAGGTGGGCGACACGGAAAAATTCTGGATCGTAAACTCGGATACCAACGAACATACGCAGATCGATGCCACGCTGCGCTATATCACACCCCATTCCTATTTCTGGGCTGAAAATGGTACCGAGGTTGATGAAGCTGACATGAAGACCCTCATGGATACGTTCGAGGCAGAGATCTATCCTACGAACCGCGAATTCTTCGGCAGTGAGGCGAATCCCGGCGTGGATGGCGACCCGCACATTTATGTGATTTATGCCAGCAGCATCGGTCATAACATTGCGGGCTACTTCAGCTCATCTGACGCTTTCAACCCGCTCGTCAATGAGTATTCCAACGCCCATGAGACGTATGTGCTGGGGACCAGTCAGGATCTGGGCGATGCCTACACCTACGCCACCCTGGCACATGAGTTTGTGCACATGATCCAGAACGCCTCCGACCGCAACGATGTCTCCTGGATGAACGAAGGGTTCGCCGAGGTGGGCGCGTTCCTGAACGGGTATGACATTGGCGGCGCCGACTGGCTCTATGTGCAGGATCCCGATATTCAGCTAAACACCTGGGTCAACAACGATTCTCCCGACTTTAGCGCACACTACGGTCAAAGTTTTCTTTATCTTACTTATTTCCTCGACCGGTTCGGCGAGGAAGCCTCGAAGGCGCTCACGAACAACCCCGAAAATGACCTGACCAGCGTGGACGATACGCTGGACGAACTCGATCTCACAGACCCGCTAACCGGCGAGAATATTACAGCCGATGATGTATTCATGGATTGGGCAATTGCCATGTATCTGATGGACGAATCCGTCGGCGACGGGCGCTATACCTACCATAACTATCCCGGCGCTCCACAGGTGACGGCGACCGAGTCTGTCTCCAGTTGTCCGGAATCGTTGAGCAGCACGGTCAATCAATATGGGATTGATTATTACAGCATTGACTGCGCCGGAGAGTACACACTGCGCTTTACTGGCTCGACGGCGGTTGGCCTTCTGCCCGTGGATGCAAATTCGGGCGACTATATGTTCTGGTCGAACCGTGGCGATGAATCAGATATGACGCTCACCCGCGAGTTCGATTTCACGAGTGCGAGCGGACCCATTACCCTGTCGTTCGCCATGTGGCATGACATCGAAGAAGATTACGACTATGCCTACATCGAGGCATCCACAGATGGTGAAACCTGGGAGATCCTCCAATCAACTTCCAGCACAGATGAAGATCCCACCGGCGCGAACTACGGCTGGGGCTACAACGGCCAGACAAATGGCTGGGTAACGGAGGAAGTCGATCTCTCGCAATTTGTGGGGCAGACCATACAGATCCGCTTCGAGTATGTCACCGATGCAGCCCTCAACGGCGAAGGTTTGCTTGTAGATGACATTCGCATCGAAGCGATCGGGTACCAGGAAGATTTTGAAGCGGGTGAGGGAGACTGGGAAGCGGAAGGCTTCGTGCGCGTGGACAACGTCCTGCCGCAAACTTTTCGTCTGTCGCTCATTACCGAAGGCGATGACACCACTGTGACTCACATCGAACTCAACCCGGACCAGACGGTGGACATCCCCCTCTCCCTGGACGCTGGTGAAGAAGCCGTGCTTGTCGTCACAGGCGTTACGCGCTTTACAAGACTGCCTGCCGCGTATCAGATTGAGATAAAGTAATTCGCCGCGCTGAGCGGAACGTAGTGAAGTCATAGTGCGTTTATGATGTACCCATCCTTAAAAAGATGCCTTCCTAACCAACGCTTCGACTGCGCTCCTCCACACCTGCCCTGGTACGGCTTAAGCCGCACGGTGCCAGGGAGACCATTCATCGCTCCGCTCAGCGCAGAGGTAACGAGGTAAACATGGCAACCGCACCGAAATCAGAAATATTGCACATGGCTGAACTTGTGACATACCAGGATGGCTCCGTGGTCAGCCGCCAGATCACCAAGGCAGATGCAGGCAATGTTACGCTATTTGCTTTTGACAAGGATCAGGAACTCAGCGAACACACGGCCCCATTCGACGCGCTCGCCCATGTATTGGATGGCAGTGCTGAGATCCAGATATCGGGCAAAGCTTTTGAGCTGGGCACAGGTGATGCCATCATTATGCCAGCCAGGGAGCCCCATGCAGTAAAAGCGTTGACCCGCTTCAAAATGCTGCTGAC
>JAICQC010000588.1 GCA_025938055.1 Anaerolineales bacterium
CTTCTTTACCGCCCAGTGGGACTTTGCCTCTACCGTCCCTGGCGCCGAGCAACCAGGGCTGTCCGTTGTCGCCAGCCCGGACCGAGGTGATGGCGCCCGCATGAGCTGGGTGCAGATGGCGGATACACCCGGAGGGCTTGAGGTCAACTTCTTCGATTATCAGTCCGGCGCCGTCGAAGCAGGCTGCCCCACCGGCGCCAACTTCATCCTTTCGAATGTTGCCTCCGGGCTCAGTCGGACCGTTCCACACACGATCAAGATCACAATGCAGTTCATCGATGGACCGGCAAATGATGTGGTGCAAGTGTACGTGGACGGCGTGTTGAGTCACACAGGAACAAGCTGGGAGGATTACTTCCGTGAATGTGAGGGAAATCCCACCCGAACCGTGGACTCGATCCTGTTTCGGACAGCGGGCGCTGCAGCTCCTGCGACTGCCGGGAACGGCTTCGTCATTGATAATCTCACGTTGACGTCGAGCACCCTCGTCGGTCCGCCTACCAACAAGGACCAGTGCAAGAACGGCGGCTGGATGACCTTCAATACCCCACGCACGTTCAAAAATCAGGGCGATTGCATTCAGTTCGTGAACACCGGAAAGTAGATTTCGGTCGAGATCCGAGGCTCAGCTGTTAGGCACAGCGAGCCTCGGATCTTCGCGTCTATTAAGCTGGATTCCAATATAGAAGTCTTCCTACCAATTTATGCGGAGCCTGGGGTTTGTGCCGTCCGTTTTGGGTAGGGCATTCATGGGAGAGCTATAATCGTATCGTAACGATATGTGGACAAAGGTCAACGCGCTGCCTGCTCTTCTTAATTACAGGAGCATATTATGTCTTCCAACCCATTTCAAATCCGCGTGCAACCGTCTCTTGACCCGCCCGGCTTGCGATTACGCGCGCAAGCCACAACCAGTTCTGCCACATTAGCCTTAGAAGCACCTGGAACACTGCTGACGGTGCTCGAAACAGAAGCCTCCGCCAGACCGAAGATCGGCGTGTACGGTCAATGGATTCAGGTGCGGGACGCGAGTTCACGCCAAGGATATGTGGCTGCCTGGTACGTGGAAGCGGCGTCTGCGACAAGCCCAGTCACCTCACCGCAACCCCCAACGGCACCGGCGCAAACAGTGCCCAGCGCGCAGGCTTTGGTAGAGGCGATCAACGCCGAGCGCGTGAAGAAAAATGTCCCGCCGCTCAAGGTTCATCCTATTTTGATGACCAGTGCACAGAACCATGCCGACTATATGGCGTCGGGCGGCGGGATCACCCACTACGGCGCGGATGGGTCTCGCCCGTTCCAGCGTCATCTTGCGCTGGGCTATCCGCTGGCAGGAGATCTTTCGCGCGGCGGCTTTGCTTCTGAAAATATTGTCGCGGGCTCGGGCATGACGATTGAGCAAGCCATCACCTCCTGGTATGGTGACGAACCTCACACCAATACAATGATCAGCGACAAATACACCGAATGCGGTGCGGGCGTGGCAGTCTCGGGCAATGTGATCTATTACTGCTTCGACGTGGCGCGCCCCACTACCCCCCAGCCTACGGGGACAACACCGAGCGCGCCTCCTACTCCTTCAACCGAACCCACCATGCCTCCCGCCCCCTCAGGGAGATATATTGTTTATGTCCCCAGGACCATGACAAGCGGTTTGCGTATCCGCAAGCAGGGGAGCATGAGCGGCGCACTCGTCCGTGTGGCGGCTGCAGGCGAATGGCTGGAAGTGCGGGAACCGAAAGCTACTGCGAAAGCGAAAGTGGGCGTAGAAAACAAGTGGTTGAAGATCAAAGATAGCAATGGAAACGTCGGTTATGTAGCTGCATGGCTGGTGAGTGAGGCTGGATGAGGAAATCTTTAAAATGATGTTACGAATTGGCCGGGAATGTTTGAGAGTATCCAACATCAGAAACAAAATGTCATTCTGACCAAGTGGCGCTCCTTGCGCCACGACCGAAGAATCCCCGGTAGTTTGAGCCTACCA
>JAICQC010000508.1 GCA_025938055.1 Anaerolineales bacterium
AGAGAGGATCGAATCCCCGGGGTCGTTCAAAGTCCGCATCAACCAGGCTGATCTGAGTCACGCGGTCCAGCCGAAAGGAACGCAGATCCTGGCGAAGATGGCAATAGCCCACGGCATACCATCGGTGCTGGTAATAGGTGAGACCGTAAGGGTCGAAATCGCGCTCGGTGTCCTCTCCCCGGTTTGGATGATATCGAATGTGCACGCGCTGACGCAGCTGTGCAGCACTGCTCATCGTGCTGAGCACAACCTCACTCGGCGGCGTGAAGGGAGCGCGGGTTGGGTCGAGTGTGATGGTTTCGGTCAGTGCCCGCACGCGGTTTTTCAGGTCGAGCGGCATGACACGTTCCAGCTTGGCGATCGCGCTTTCGACGGCGCGGTCGGTATCGGCGAGGCTGAGATGTCGGGCGGAGATCAATCCGATCGTCAGGGCGAGCGCCTCCTCGTTTGTGAACATCATCGGCGGGAGCTTGAATCCAGCCGAGAGGACATAGGCGCCATTTCGCCCCCGCTCTGCTTCGATGGGGATGCCGAGATCCTGCAGCATGATGATATAGCGCCGCAGGGTGCGGACGTTCACTTCGAGCCGCTGTGCAAGTTCGAGGCCAGACATGCGCCCGTGTGCCTGTAACAGCGCCAGCACTGCCAGTACGCGCGTGGTGGGATGATACATACCCGGCGAGTATACACCAGCCGTTTAGATGTTTCCCGTCAGCCAGGAGCGAGGTGTTGGTGTTAATCTCAATACCTCAGGCTTGCCTTGGATATTCTTTTTTAGAAAGGTCTCGATTTCCCTTTTCCAGCGGTTGGACACTCTCAGCTGGGCAAGATGATTTCTGTACGCCTCCTGATCTGGAAAGCCCCCAAACCAGACAAAAACAAACTCGCCTTCCCGCACAGGCAATCGAGAAAATGTGTTCGGGCTATCCTCCGTGACGAAATAAGCAAGGATGGATGCACCAGACTCTATGAGCACTGGCTTGATCGTATTCTCAAAGGCATGGATAAATTCAGAGTTCACGGGCCCATCGAAATAATAGATCGTGGCCGTGACAAACTCATCCTTTTTTGTGCGGCTGCCTAATGGAGGTCGTCTCGCATCTTTGAAGGAGAATCCACAGGTTCCGTGCGGGAGGCGCAGCAAAAGGACATTATCCGAATCAATCATGGTGGCGTTGGCTGTGTCACGGTGCGCTTTCCAGACAGGTCCATCATAAAAGGCCGCCAGAGACTCCGCTCGCGCCAGCATGTCATGGAAACCACGCAGCCAGACAAACCGGTTCGGGTCATCCAGATCGTAAAACTGCCCTATGACCTGGATTCCCACAGCTTCCTGCGTTTCGATAAATTCGCGCTCGAAAAGCCGGATCAGCTCATCGCGCCTGCCAGGATGCAGACTGTACATCCGAAGCTCGACAATCGGGGAATAGGTCAATTGACTCATACGCGCTCAAATTCCATGATCCAATTCGTTTCCCAAGTCTTGCCGCCATCCTCGGAAAACGCCTGCTCCCATTGTGCAGAATTCGCCGTGATCTTCGACCAAATGAAACGACTGTAAATATGCCGGCCTTCAAAGATTTCCTGCGAGTAGAATTCGCCGCGTCCATTCTGGAAGCCACCGATCACTGGAACATCCATCTTCCCCGTCTGATCCGTTGACCAGTAGATGCTCCATTCTCTGGATTGAGGGTTGAACAAACGCAAGGCAATTGCTTGGACAACACCTGTGCTTCCATGAATTAGATTTTCGTCTATATTCCCAATGCCGTTCAGGATTTTCCTGCTCACCATGTCGCCTTCGAATTCCGTCCAATCCGTTGACCCATTCAAACGTTTCTTCAATGTGCGGTGATGTACCTTCCACGTCCCGAGCAGGAAATCAAAATCATGCCGTCCATCATTTCCGATTGACATTTCACCCTCCCTCCACACGTTCGAACGTATTGACCCAGTTGGTTTCCCAGGTCTTGCCGCCATCGATCGAGAACGCCTGTTCCCATTCAGCAGAGTTGGCGGTGATCTTCGACCAAATGAAGCGGCAGAAGATATGCCTGCCTTCGAAGACTTCCTGCGAATAAAACTCACCTACGCCCTCTTTGAATTTGCCAACCATGGGCACGTCCAGAACTCCACTCGTGCCCGCTGCCCAATAGATGCTCCATTCCTTCGAGTTCACATCGAAGAGGCGGAGTGTGTAGCCGTGCGCGGGACCCGTCCCCCGGTTCATGACGACCTCATCGATATGACCGAGTCCGTTCAGGATTTTTTTGCCTACGGCGGTCCCATCGAACTCCTCCCATTCCGCGCTGCCTTTCAGGCGTTCCTTTAGCCGCCTGTGACGCATGATCCAATTCCCAACCAGGAAATCAAAATCGTTCCGTCCATCATTTTCTGTTTGCATGTTCTGCTCCTATAGAATGAACATCAGTACTTCACGAAAACCGAGAGATTCCCCGAAAATGGGGTGCGGGCGCCGAAGGCACCGCACCCCATTTTCGGGCTTCTTTTGATTCTTTCGTGATCTACTGAATATATATTTTCAGTATAGGAAGAAATGCGGACAGGATCGTTCCTAATTTAGTTATTGGTATAAAAGATGAACAGCCTTGCGAAGGTTTTCAGTAGGCCAGGAATCTCTGAGGACCAATCTTTCGCAAGGCTTTTATTAACTGTTGTAAAATTCAAGGAACTTATGAAAACTACTGATTATCCTACCCTACCGTTTGAAAGCAAAAAGAAATGGGCAGACTGGCTTGCCAAAGAATACGATAAATCCGCAGGCGTGTGGCTGAAGCTTGCCAAAAAGGACTCAGGGATTAAATCGATCACATACGAGGAAGCTCTGGATGTTGCCCTGTGCTACGGCTGGATCGACGGACAGAAAAAAGGCTTCGACGACAAGTACTGGCTCCAGAAATTCACACCGCGTGGACCGAAGAGCATCTGGTCGAAGATCAACACTGAAAAGGTAGAGAGATTAATTGCCAGTGGTGAGATGAAGCCCGCAGGGCTCAAGGCAATTGAAGCCGCCAAGACTGACGGTCGCTGGGAGGCGGCGTACGCCTCGCAGAAGAATATTACGGTCCCGGAGGATTTTCAAGCCGCGCTAAATAAGAGCAAGAAAGCCAAAG
>JAICQC010000082.1 GCA_025938055.1 Anaerolineales bacterium
CCGGCAGCGCGCGGCGCCTGGAACATGGCAGCAGACGAGGCGATCCTCGAGCACATTGGACGGGGGGATTCGCCTCCAACTCTCAGGCTATATGCCTGGGAACCCGCCTGTCTCTCGCTGGGGCATGCCCAGCCAGTTGCCGATGTGGACGTCGCGCGGCTTACTGCCCGCGGCTGGGAAGTGGTCCGCCGTGCCACCGGCGGACGGGCAATCCTGCATACTGATGAGCTGACCTATTCAGTAATCGGCAGCGCCCAGGAGCCCGTTTTCGCGGGCGGCGTACTGGAGAGCTACAACCGCATCGCCCAGGCGCTCCTCCTTGCGGTAAGTAGTTTGGAAGTGCCGGTTGAAATGAAGCAAGAGCGAACGGGCGAAAACGCCACGCCCAACCCGGTCTGCTTTGAAGTGCCGTCCACCTACGAAATTACGGTGAATGAAAAGAAGCTGATCGGCTCCGCGCAGGCGCGCAAGAAGGAGGGCGTTCTCCAGCACGGATCCCTGCCGCTCACCGGCGACCTGACGCGCATCTGCCAGGCGTTAACGTTTACAGACGAAGGAGCGCGAGAGGACGCCGTCCGGCGGCTGCTGGCGCGCGCCATCACCGTGGAATCCGCGCTGGGGCGCGCGGTCAGTTGGGAACGCGCCGCGCAGGCATTCATCCACGCGTTCGAAGAGCAGCTCAAATTGTGTTTTGAGTATGGTGAATTGGCTAAAACAGAAATCTCGCGGACCGAAGAACTGGTCCGCGAGAAGTATGGTCATCCCTCCTGGACGGAGAGGGTATAAGCTTGCCCTCTGCGAGGCGATTTTAAGTCTTCAGTATCACGGTGAGAAGACGGAGGGGTGCAAGCCGTGCCCCCGGTTGCTGCCCAGGTTGCGAGAGAGCGAATTATGGTTTTCCAGGTCAGCCGGTGTGATGGATATTTGCCACTGGGTGCCCCGGAAATCATTGAAGCCAATTGCATTATCGAAGATAACCGGATACGGTACCGCGTTCGGGTTATCCCGGGTATCGGTCAGCTCGAAGGCAACTACATCGACGAGGCTGGGGTTATCGCTGGTCAGGCTCACCTCGTTATGAGTCACATAGTTTTCTGTGATTGCGGTCGTGCCCAATCGCCCAAAGCGGAAATCTGCGTAGATCACGATGCCGGTGCCATCATAACCACCGCAATCTCCCGGTGAAACATGCAGCGTCCCGCTGATCTTGTTATGAGAAACCACATTGCCGGTAACCGTTCCGGCACTGTAATCACCGATCAGGATGCCGATCCCGCCACCGCAGCGGGTGCGCAGATCCTGGATGTCGTTGTGACTGATGGTCCAATCGCTGCCCCGCCAGGCGGATACCGCCTGAATGGCATTGATAAATGTGTTGTGGCTGACAGTAACGTCGTGGACAGGGTCAGCATTGATGATGGCGAGGTCAACCTCAAATTGCAGGTTGCTGATAACCGTCCCATCGCTGCCTGTGAATAACCGGAACCCCTGTACAAGGCCAGCCGGATGCAGGGGACCGCTATTGATCACCGCATTTCCTCTTCCCTTGATCTCAAGCGACTTGGTAAGAAGGGCGCCTGCGTGATTTCCCGGACCGACTGTAATCGTGTCCCCAGCCATGACAGCCGGAGAATTGACCGCATCCTGAATCGTGGCAAAATCGCCGGGTACTTGCCAGCTATTTCCGCTCTTTGCCGTGACGGGCATGGCAACTACGAGCATAGAAAGGACAGCCATCAAAATGATCAACCTTTTCATAACCTTGCTCCTTTCTTGAGCTTCAAATAATGAAGGTTCAATACGGGCGATACACCTGGAACGATGACCTCCTTTCCCCGGCTTAATGCGCAAACCGGCACACGTGGCCGGTTTCGCTACTAGCTCCCCAGTGACCTTCCAATGCTTCCCTTAAAAAAGAACATTGGGCATGAGCGACCAAATGCAGATCACTGGCTCAACGCTTCCACTTTCGAATTTAGATATTGGAATGGATCAAACTGCTAAAATTCCCACACGGGCTGATTTCATTATAGTGATTCCACGTCAAGAGTCAAGTAGGAATCTAAAAACCAACGATACTATGAGTATCTAGAAGGATTTCACCCCTGATCGTCAATAAAGATCGTATTGGGATACCCCAGCGCAGTAAAGAACTTAAAGAGATATGCCTCAGCATTGAGCTGAGCCTGCTCGAGGATACCATCCTCGATGGCAGCCCGCAGAATTTCCTCTTCGGCGCGCTGCCGCACCAGCGTTTCCAGGTTCACGTCTGGCTTGGCAAGGATGCCCGTCTCACGGTCGTACACATAGGACTTTTCATTATCAAGCGTGGCAATAAACACTTCCGCCGGAGGCAGGTTCACCATCAGCACGCCGTTCTCAAAACGCATGTGTTCGGGCTGGAGTTTTTCCATGTCGATACCGGCGATCACCGTGCCATGACCGACAAATAAAATTTTGTCGCCAAACAGGGTCTGGAACGTGCCGCCGCCCGTTTCCCCGGTGATCACTTTTTCGATGCTATATTGAATGGTTTCCAGACGCGCCAGCGCGCGGATTTCATTGATATAAGTGACCGGATCCGCGATGATCGTGGGAGTTGGGTTTAACAGGTTCGAGACCTGGGTCTGCAATGCCTGATTTGCCTGATTAACCTGCTGAAACGGCGCCGTCGCAGCCTGGGCTGATTCCCGCACGGTCTGCACAATGAAATACGCTGCAACCAGCACTACACCGATAATCAAAACAGAGGTTAAGCTATTGTTTTTCATGCAGGTATTATAATCTCAACAGACTTCACGTGAACCGTAGAAATTTTCCATCCGTTATTGCTTTTATATCGATCAGTGCCCTACTCCTTGCGAACTGCAATTTGCCGCGCATTGGACTTGCACCCGCCACCACAACTGCCACGCAGACGGCGACACAGGCGAGCGTGACTCCGACCGCTACGCAGACTGCACCGCCAGCATTCCCGACGGCAGAACTTGGGCTGGCTGAAAATCCATTGATCCTTGCCCTGCCGCCTTCCCTTAACGGGAATGCCGATTCGCAGGAAAAAATCGATGCCGCAAAAGTGATCGCCTCCCAATTTACCGAACGAACAGGCTACACCGTTGTTACGGTCGTCCCCGACTCGTACAGCTCTCTGGTGGAGGCGCTGGAGAGGGGCAATGCACACATCGTTGTGCTCGACCCCTACGCCTATGAATTTGCCTATGAGCGGGACCTGGTACACGCCGCGTATGCAGTGCTGCAGGAGGGCGAGGGGACTTATGGCGCTCAATTCCTTGCGACGCGCATCGGCGGGTTCACATCTTATTTCGATGAAGGGACCGATGAGAACCTGGATGAGGCAGCGGTGGCGTTGGCACAATTTGAAGACAAGAAACCCTGCTGGAGCGATGAGACATCTCCCTCAGGATACGTGATCCCACTCGGCTACCTTAACGAAAACCTGGTCGTGACGAGAGACCCTGCGTTCGTGGGAGGACACCCAACCGTTGTCCGTTCCTTATATGCCAGCGGTATCTGCGACTTCGGCGCAACCTACATCGACGCCCGTAAATTCCCCTCGCTCGAAGATGAATTCCCCGACCTGGTCGAGCGCGTCATGGTCGTCTGGCAGATTCCCGCCATCATCCCTTATGATGTGCTGGCATTCTCCACACAGATGCCGCAGAACATGCGCGACCTCTTCACAAGCCTCGTGCCCGCCATTATGCAGACCGATGCCGGGCGAGCCGCGTTCCAGACTGCTTATGATATTGAGGAACTGGAGGCGGTGAACGATGGCTATTATCAGGAGTTCCGCCGGTACGTGCAAGCCTCAGGCATTGACCTTACGACACTTGTAAAATGATCGGAGCCAGGCTCGTTTTTCTAATAAAAAGTCACTTGTCTAAATTCTGAATACATTGTATTATCAATTCTGTTAGGGAGTAATTTCCCAAATCCAACCTTTTGAAGAGGAGAAGAATATGAAGAAGTCACTGCATTTGTCTCTGGCTGTGATGGCGATTCTTGTGCTGGTAGTCACCGCCTGCGCGCCCGCCACCGAAGCCCCCACGGAGATGCCGGCTACCGAAATGCCAGCCACTGAGATGCCTGCCACAGAGGCTCCGACGGAAGCACCCACTGAAGCGCCAACCGAAGCCCCCACATCTGACATCGGCACGCCCGAGCATCCCATCAAAGTTCTGTTCGTCCCGTCTGTGGACGCCAACCAGATCGTGACCGGTGGTGAGGTGATGGCGACTGCACTCAACGAGGCGACAGGACTGACTTTTGAAGTGGTTGTTCCTACTTCCTACGCCGCCACGGTCGAAGAAATGTGCGCCTCCCCCACAGATACGATGGCATTCATCCCCGGCTTGGGATATGCCATTGCCAGCCAGTTGTGTGGTGTGGATGTAGCCTTCAAGGCTGTACGCTTCGGCTACCCGGTCTACTGGGCTGAATACATTGTCGCCCGCGACAGTGAATTCCAGACGTTGGAAGACCTCGAGGGCGCCACCTGGGGCTACGGCGACCAGGGTTCGACCTCCGGCTACATGGTTCCGGCTGTTGAGCTTGCTGAAGCAGGCATCACCCCCGGCGAGCAGGTCCAGACCGGTGGACACAACCAGACCGTGACTGCCGTCTATAACGGCGAAGTTGACTTTGGTACCGTCTTCTACAGCGTGCCGCTCAACCCGGATGGTGAACCGATCTTCACGTATGAAGACTATCAGGCAGGCGGCATCAGCGATCTCGCGCAGTATGAGATCCCTGAGGAGTCCATTGCGAACTGCGCCCCCAGCGATGATGGCGAACAGCTTTTGTGCGATGGATACCGCGTGCTCGACGCCCGAGCCAACGTCCGCACAGAGGCTCCTGATGTAATGCAAAAGGTTCGCATTCTGGCTGTCTCCCAGGCGATTCCGAATGACACCCTGTCCTTCGGCCCCGAATTCCCGGCTGACGTCCGCACGCAGATCGAAGAAGCACTGATTGCCTTCTCTGAGACCGAGGCTTGGAATGAGTCGATCGGCAGCTCAGACTTCTACGGCTGGTCGGGTATTGCTCCCGCCACCGACGCGGAATTCGATGTGGTCCGCGCCATGGTCGAAGCCACGGGCTATCAACTTCCTGAGTAAATTTGCCTTTTGAGTATGAATTTGGGGCAGGGTGCAATCCCTGCCCCAAATTGTAATTATTGCTTTTTCTTGGAAAGTTCGAGGGTAGGGGTACAGTCATAACATCAGGAATCAAGGCGCCAATGCACACCATACTTATCTTTCAGGACATCAGGCATGCTTCAATTCAAAAACCTAACCAAGATTTATGAAGGTGGTGTAAAAGCACTCGACAACGTCAGCTTCGACGTCCCGGACGGTCAATTCCTCACAATCATCGGATTGAGCGGGTCAGGGAAATCCACGTTGTTGCGCTGCATCAACCGGCTGATTGAGCCGACAGATGGTCAAATTCTTTGGAATGGCGAAGATATTACCAAGGCATCTCCTGAGGAAATGCGCCGTATCCGCCGCAGGATTGGCATGGTGTTCCAGCATTTCAACCTGGTCCATCGCTCCAAAGTGCTCACCAATGTTTTAGCAGGCAGGCTGGGGTATGTGAATCCTGTCTGGAGCCTGCTCAATCGTTTCCCAAAAGAGGATGTAGAAAAGGCATTCCGGCAGCTTGAGCGCGTCGGGATCGCGGATAAGGCGAACCACCGCGCAGACGAATTGAGCGGCGGGCAGCAGCAACGGGTGGGGATCGCGCGTGCGCTCATGCAGGACCCGCAGATGATCCTGGCAGATGAGCCGGTCGCCAGCCTCGACCCCGTCCTTGCCCACAGCATTATGAGGCACCTCGAAGAGATCAACAAGAACGACGGTGTGACGGTGCTGTGCAGCCTGCATTTTCTGGATCTGGTCCATCGCTATGCAGACCGTGTGGTCGCTTTGAATCAAGGCAAACTGGTCTTCGAAGGTCTGCCCAAAGAGATTGACGATCAGAAATTCAAAGACATTTACGGCCGCGACGCGGAGCGGGTAGGGTAAAGCGCCATGAAAGATAATCAAAAGAAAAAAGCATCCCTATGGAAATCCCTGCAACTGGGACTGGCAGTTCTTGCAGGTTTATTCGTGTTTGCCTATGGGTTCCAGATCACGGAAGTGGATCTGGAGGACTTGCGGAGCGAACGACGGCAGGAAAGCCTGGTTCGTGTCATGCGGGCGTTAGCGCGGCCTGAAATCTTCGATTATGAGCAGGAAGTGGAAGTGATCAACGCGCCGGTGCACGTGCCGTGTCCGGCAGGCGGCGTGGAGCCAGCTTCAGAATCAGGTTCGACCGGTCCGCATATTGTGGTCAGCCCTGGTTGTGCAAATCCCGGCGAAACCGTGCAAGTGGAAGGGTTTAACTTTGCGCCCGAAACCGATGGTCCCCTGCGTTTTGTTCCTGGCAGTGATCCCGCGAACACGGTCGCCATCGGGCGTGACCTGGTACAGACCGATGATACGGGACATTTCATTCACGAGATGATCCTGCCGGAGCGCCCGAGTGAGGACGTGCAATATATTCGTGCCACCCTGAGACGTAATGTTGGTACGCCTCGCCTTACCCAGACTGCGCTCGATACCTGGGATAAGATCGTCGAAACGGTGTTCCTGGCGCTTCTGGCGACCGTATTTGGCACTATTCTTGCTATTCCGCTCAGTTTCATCGCCGCCCGTAACCTGATGAAACCTGTAAAAAGTCCATTGAGCAGTATTGCTTTGTCTCTCCTGGGCTGGCCCGTCGGTATTCTACTGGGCTATCTGGTCGTCAAGTGGGTGGAGGGATTAAGCCTGCCATTTACGGATAACCCCACAGTCAACCTGCTTGCCATCATTCTGGCGCCTGTATGGGCAGGGTTTGGTATACGGTGGGCATTGCCCCAGGAGGAAACCTCGGTGCCAGCGCCAGCGATGCGGCTGGCGCGGCTGGGCGTACTGGTCCTCGTGATACTGGTAAGTTTTTTTGGTCTGTTTCAACTTGCCAGCCTCGCCAAAAACCTGGGCCTTATGAGCATGGCTGCGCTGGGAACATTTGGCTTCCTGGGCAACTTCCTCTTCCAGATGGGTGACATCGTCAGTATCAGCACCCCCGCGTTGGGAGGTCTGGCAGCCGGAGGCGCAGTGAGCAGCTGGGCGGGGCGGATTGGTCAGATCAGCAGTGAGCGATTGACCGCTGCTTCCGTAAAACTCTTCAACATCATCTTTGCTACACTGGCTGGCGCCGTCACATTCGGGCTGATCGGGCAACTGGTGGAATGGCTGTATCAGATCGGGCAGCCTGCGTACACCTTATGGGGTCCTGTGCTGGTCGGGGCGCTGTTGGGGCTTGCCCTGGCGATCTTCACGCCCGCCAAGGCAACTCTCTCCGTCGGCATGGCGATCTATTACGTAACGCGTACCTTCCTGAATGGCTTGCGCTCCATTGAAGCCCTCGTGATGGCGATCGTGTTCGTCATTGCTGTCGGCATCGGTCCATTCGCCGGTGTGATGGCGCTGGGGCTGCATACCATCGTCAGCCTCGCAAAGCTGTACTCGGAACAGGTGGAAAGCATCATGGCGGGGCCGCTCGAGGCGATCCAGGCTACTGGCGCGAACCGCTTGCAGACGATCATCTACGCCGTGATCCCGCAGATCATCCCACCGTACATTTCCTACACCATGTATCGCTGGGACATCAACGTGCGCATGTCCACGATCATTGGTTTTGTAGGCGGCGGCGGGATCGGTTTCCTGCTGCAGCAGAACATCAATCTGCTCAACTACCGCGCTGCCAGCGCACAGATGCTCGCCATTGCTGTGGTCGTGGCAAGCATGGACTATCTTTCCTCCGTGATGCGTGAGAAGTATGTCTGACAAATTCAAAGAAAAAAGCCCCGTCGTACATGACGGGGCTTTTTTTGCTTGAGGAGCAGGGGTTACGGCAGGGAGTTGTTGATGGTGCTGAAGGTATTGCCGATCTTGGGTCCGAGCAGGCGCATGACGGCAATCACGACGATAGCCACGAGCGCGAGGATGATCGCGTACTCAACGAGGCCCTGTCCTTTTTCTTTGGGAGCGAATAACATGGTAGAAATCCTTTCTAAATTGATATACATTTTTGTGCCTGAGGACCACCCTCAGAACTTGTTAGTAGTATAACGATTTTAGGTGAAAATTCAATCCCCTGAGGGGGTGATGCGTTTACAAGATTGTTAATATTTAAAGTAGGGAAATCCCCCCTTTTCAGGAGCGAAAAAATTTATTGGAGCTGCTTCTACTCTTTAAATCAAAAGGGCCCTACCACTAGATAAAGCCTCTTTTGTTCAGCCTGCGGTCCGTACTATAGGGAATTATTGATAGTGCTGAACGTATTGCCGATCACGGGACCCAGCAGGCGGACAACGGCAACAACAACGACAGCGACGAGTACCAGGATGATGGCATACTCGACCAGCCCCTGCCCCTTTTCTTGAATGTAGAATAACATGAATGAGTTCCTTTCTGCATCAGCAGTCCACTCCCGGCAATGGGAAATCATGAAATTATTCTATCATTTCGTTTTTAAGTTCAACCTTAAAAAAACCTGAAAAGCCCACCTGCCGGCAGAGTAAAATTCACCCATGTTCAAACGTATTTCCAACTGGTTCTGGCGTTATCTTCCCCTGATGGTGATCCTGGGGCTGCTGGCAGTGATCGTGCCGCGCCTCGTCACCGGCATTTATTCCCTGGATCGTATCTATCCATTGACAGATGTACCTGCTGAACGGGTTGCCATCGTCTATGGCGCGGGCTTGCGCCGGGATGGCTCACCGACCCGTATGCTGCGCGACCGCGTCCTGACCGGGGCAAGCCTGTATTTCAACGGCAAGGTCGAAAAACTGCTCATGAGCGGAGATAACCGCCTCGACAGTTACAACGAGCCCGAAGCCATGCGCCAGTTCGCCATCTCGGTGGGGGTGCCCGTGGACGCCATTGTTTTGGACTATGCGGGGCGGCGCACCTACGATACCTGCTACCGCGCCAATGCCATATTTGGCGTGGAGAGTGCCGTGCTGGTGACCCAGAGCTTCCACCTGCCGCGCGCCATCTTCCTGTGCAACATGCTGGGTGTGGACGCGGTGGGCGTCTCGGCGAGCAAAGGCTACTGGACCGGCTCAGCAATACGTTGGATCGCGCGCGAGCAGCTTTCTACCGTGATGGCATTCCTGGACCTATATGTACGGCACCCGTCTCCGATACTGGGGGACCCCGAGCCGATCTTTGTGGATTAAATTGGGTTCGTTACACGAAGCTTGTTACAAATCAGACAAAAGAACTCCTACATTTAGGGGCAGGGAAAACCCCCATGCCGGTTTTTGAACGAGTCCTACTGTGGATAAGTCGCGATAATCTGTGGATAAGTGCCTCGCGCTGTGGAGAAGTCCGGTTTTGGAGAGTCAGAGACACAAAGGCATACCCCCAGATATGGGCAGTGGTTTCGAGCTCGTCCAAGATGTGGATTGGATGAGAAAACGGCTTTCGCTGTGGATAAACCTGTGGATGAGTCTTCCGAATCTCTCCACAGAGCAGGCTTCTTCCGTTAAGCGGATAAAGCCCAACATCCAGCCTGAGGTGCGTGCCTGCCTCCCACATATGAGGATGTTTTCGTTCTATCCACATATCCACAGTCCCTACTACGATTACTATTCTTAACTATATACTTAATGGATGCTTGAATCCAGGAGGTAAATCCTGTACAATAATCGCATTAACTCAAACACTGAACTGGGAGGTTCGGCATGGACGTTATCAAGGTATCGGCAAACTCCCGCACATCTGCCGTAGCCGGCGCGATAGCAGGTGTGATACGCGAACACGGTCGGGCGGAAGTGCAGGCAATTGGGGCGGGAGCGGTCAACCAGGCGGTCAAGGCTTTGGTGCTGGCAACTGGCTATCTCAAGAACGACGGCATCGAAGTGGCTTGCGTGCCCGAGTTCGCGGATGTGGCGATCGATGACAAAGTGCGGACGGCTATCAAACTTGTGGTCGAGCCGCGTAAGACGTAGTATCCATATTTCACGAAAACGGAAAGATTCCCCGAAAACAGGGTGCGAGCGCATAGCGCTCGCACCCTGTTTTCGGGCTTCTTTTGTTTCTTTCGTGATCTCATGAATATGAGAATTATGTAGGGTGGTTAATAGAATGCCCTTAAAGGTATAATGCCGTAGGGACGCTTCGCAGTCCCTACGGCATTATACTATGCAACAATCCAAACATTTTTGGCGCGGACTTTTTTTTATTTTGTTGATCACCGCCCTGTGCGGCGGGCTGGCGCTGCCTGCCGTGAACATGCCCGCGCGCGCTGCGCCGCAGATGCAGGGTGTAACGCATATTGTTATTAGTCAGGTCTATGGTGGTGGTGGTAACACTAATGCACCATTTCTCAATGATTACGTAGAGCTTTTCAATCCAACTGATGTAACTCTTCCATTAGATAGCTGGTCAATTCAGTATGCTGCTGCAACTGGGGCAGGGCCGTTTAGTGATAACGTAACTCCCCTCTCTGGTTCACTTTTACCTGGTCAGTATTATCTTGTGCAATTGGATTCGGGTGGGACTGAAGGCAATCCATTACCAACACCTAATTCTACTGGTTCAATCAGCATGGCCACAGGTAATGGAAAGGTGGTATTAGTAAACACCACAATAGGGCTTCCTTGCAACGGTGGTAGTCTTCCTTGCAGTCCATCAGATGCTATGAGCATAGTTGATCTAGTAGGATATGGGACAGCCAATTTTTTCGAAGGAACAAGTGCTGCCCCTGGTCTAAGCAACACAACGGCGGCCTTGCGGAATAACAATGGTTGTAATGATACGAATGACAATGGAGCGGACTTTACTGAGAGTGCTCCCAATCCGCGAAATAGTGCAAGCCCTGTTATTATCTGTAGTGCTCCAACAGCAACTCCTACGGCAACACCAACAAGTACAACCACTGCCACTGTGACTGCTACATCAACGGTTGGACCGACACAAACAATACTTATCAACGAAGTCGCCTGGGGTGGGACGCTGGCAAGCTCAGATGATGAGTGGATCGAGCTTTACAATCCTTTGACAACAGCTATCAATCTGACCGGCTGGACTCTTCGATCAAGCGACGATACTCCGACGATTAATCTTACAGGCAATCTTGGACCTGGTGAGTTCCTCCTTTTGGCACGCAGGGATGGCACGTTTACCGGTGGTTTAACACCAGATATTATTTATGGAGGGAACGCCCTCTCCAACAGCGGAGAGGTGCTCACCTTGCGTGATTCGGCTGGCAGAACAGTGGATGTTGCTAATGACGATGGCGGCGCATGGCCTGCCGGGTCTGGCTCTCCTACATATGCCAGCATGGAAAGGGTTGCATACATCGACCAGTGGGTGACGTATGGGGGCACAACGCCTCTTGCAACGGACCGTAATGGCAATGCCGTGAGAGGTACGCCGGGTGTCTCCAACTGGATCACTACGGCAACGGTCACGACCATTACTTCCGATCAACCTGATCCTTCTCTGGTCAATCAAAACGTTACCGTCAGAGTGACTGTGCTCGGCGGCAATACGGCTCCGACCGGCTCGGTGGCGGTCACCGGTGCCAATGTCAACTGCACTATTACGCTCACTGCTTCCTCAAATGGCACAGGTAGTTGTACAGTGAGATTCACAACGATTGGTTCGAAGACCATTAATGCTACCTATACTGGCAGTTCCACACACCCTCCAAGTAGTGATACAGAATCTCATTCAGTATCGACAACCACCGTGCGCACGCCCACCCGCATCCCCACCGCCATCCCGCCCCCGCCGCTAATTGGGATCAACGAGTTCGTGCCGCGCCCGGGTCATGACTGGAACAACGACGGCGTCATCAACGCGGGCGATGAATACATCGAGCTCATCAACCACGGCGTGATCGACGTCAACCTGAGCGGCTACACCCTGGACGACGAGGTCAACATCGGTTCACCGCCGTTCCGCCTGCCGTCCGTTACGCTGAGGCCCGGCGAGCGCAGGGTCTTCTACGGCAGTGAAACGAGCCTGCTTCTCAGCGATGGCGGCGACGGCGTGCGCCTGCTCAAGCCGAACGGTGAACTGGGCGATGCCTACAACTACCGCGTCGTGCGCTTCCCGGACCAGTCCTATTGCCGCCTGCCCGATAATGGCGGACTGGATGACTGGAACCAGAACTGCTTCCCGACTCCCGGCTTGCAGAACTCGCTGAGCGGCAGCACCGTCAACCCGCCGACCTCCGGAGGCGAGCAGCCGCTCTGTCCCATTGCCGATACCCTCCCGGACGACTTCGTGCTGGCAGAGTGCCTGCCCTTCGGCGGGAACATCTGGAATCCCGAGTACTGGGATGAGTTCGGATGGTTCGATGAACGCTTCCTGCCGGACAGCCCCGGCAAATGGAATGTGTTTGTGGATTAAAAACAAAACCCTCTCCCCGTGGGAGAGGGCAGGCGGCGCACTGATCTTGTCGAAGCAGTGAGGGCGGATCAATCCTCCGCGGCGCGTGCTACCTCTTCCGGCTCGAAGACCACCTCCTCCTTGCCGGTCAGTTTCTCCTCCACCTTCTGCGTGATCAGGCGCAGATGCCCGGAGTGGGATACGTAGTCGAGATCGTCGGCGGGGACAGCCAGCACGGGGCAAAGCGTGAAGTTGTCGATCCACTGTTCATACAGGTTATTCAACCCTTCCAGGTAGTCGGCTGAGATCGTCTGCTCGTAGGCGCGGCCGCGGCTCGAGATGCGCTTCATCAAAGTGGGGACGGAAGCCCGCAGATATACCACCAGATCCGGGGGCGGGAGGAAGCGCATGGTCGTCTCGTAGATCTCCCGATAGGTCCGGTAGTCGCGGGATTGGATATGTCCCTGCAGGTACAGGTTCTGGGCAAAGATCTCGGCATCCTCATAGACGCTGCGATCCTGCACCACGGAGCTGGGATGCTCCGCCAGGTCATAGTGGGCGCGCAGGCGGTGTGCCAGGAAGAAGACCTGCGAATGGAACGACCACGCATCCATGTCCGCGTAGAAATCGGCAAGGTAGGGATTCTCAGTCACTGGCTCGAAGAAAGGTTCCCAGCCCAGGCGCACGCTGAGCAGTTCCACCAGGGTCGATTTTCCCACGCCAATATTCCCGGCGACAGCCACAAACTTTTTCATCTCTCCTCCATGTAATTCGCGCTGAACGGAACCTCATAGTGTAGACGCCGAAGG